>CAMBZO010000007.1 GCA_945872195.1 Akkermansia muciniphila
GTCACGAAGCTGACCGATGCCGCCGCGAAGGCCGCGAGCGTCGCAGAGTTTCTCAAGTCCGACCTCGTCACCACCGCGTTGGCCGAGAAACAGACCTCGCGCGCGACGCTCGACCGGTGGTTCGCGGAGTTCGAGCAGCCGGCAGATTGGCAGGGCGATGCGGTGAAAACCGCGCGCTTCAAGGCGATGGCGCGTGCGGAGGCGGACTTGATTGGGCGGCGGCTGCTCGGGCGCGCGGCGGTGTTTGCCGAGATCCCCGCGCAACTGGCCGAGGCACAGGCGCAGGGAAACGCCGCGGCCAACGCCCTCGCCGACGCCCGCGCGCGCGCGCTCGATGCGCTGCGGCTGAACATGAACAACCCGAACCCCGTGCTCGGCGCGGAGGTCGCCCTGGCCGGACGCCCGGTCGCGAACACGAACGCGTCGTGGGTTTTTCGGGACGGCGCGTTTTACTCGACCGGCGTGGGCACGATCGGACGCGAATGCAAACTGCCCACGAAGGCTCGCATCGAGTTCGAGTTGGCGTGGAAGGGGCAGCCCAACATCCGCTTCTCGTTCTTCACGCGGAGCACGGACCACTATGACTACAACGACGGCTGGCAGTTCTACACGTCCTCCAGCGGCTACATCTACTCCATGCGCCGCTCCGGCATGGGGGCCACCACTTCCATGAGCGCGCGCGTGCCGCAGATGCTTGCGAAGAATTCCGTGCGCTTGACCTTCCTCGTCAACACGGAGACGGAAACCACCGTGCTTCTGGCGGACGGTGAGCGTGTCCACGAGTGGAAGAACCTTGGCAGCCCCGGCAACGGCACAGGCATCGTCTTCCACACCTTCAACTCCAACTCGCGCATCCGCCTCAGCGACATCCGCATCGCGCCGTGGGACGGGCGCGAGCGGGTCGCGGAACCGCTGGGCGCGCCGGGTGACGACCCGGACAAGCTCGTGGTGGTGCCGCCGGCGGACAGCGCGGTGGTCGAGTTTGCGAATCGTGACCGCGCCACCGGCACGCTGCACGGCATCCGCGACGGCAAGCTCACATTCGATCCGGCCGGCACAAAGCTGGAGATCCCCCTCACGCGCGCGGCGCTGATTGCCTTCCCCGTGAACGCCGCGCCCGCGCTGCCGAAGGGCGAGGGCGTGCAGGTCACGCTGCATCGCAACGAGCGCCTCACGCTGGCATTGGAGAAATGGGAGGCGGGGGAGATCATCGCCGTCAGCCCGGTCTTCGGGCGGCTGAAGCTCAAGCCGGAATCTGTCCGCGGGCTGCGCTTCAACCCGTCTGCGCCGCGTGGTCCAGTGGATGAATGGGGCGGGCTGTGAGGGCTTCTACTCACGCGCGCGTGAACTGGATACTGAACACTAATTACTTCCTCCGCTGCGCGCTGTTCCTGACCGCTGCGCTCCCGCTCCACGCCCAGCCCGCCGGGGACATCTTCCAGTTCCTCGACGGCTCATCGTTGCACGGTGCGCTGGAGGCGATTGACCCGGCGAAGGGCATCCGCTGGAAGCACCCGGCGTCCGTTGCGCCCATCGAGTTCTTGCCGCGCAACGCGCACCAGATTCGCTTCGCGCAGGTCGCGCGCGCGCCGGTGCAGTCCGGTGCGCACCACACTTGTCGCTTCCGCTTCATCAACGGCGACGAGTTGACCGGCAACCTTCTGTCCCTCGACTCAACGCACATCGAGCTGGAGACGTGGTTCGCCGGGAAGCTCCGCGCGCCGCGTGCCGGCGTGCAATCGCTCTCGTTCCTCGCGAAGGGTTTCGCCACGATTTACGACGGCACGGCTGACCTCGGCGGCTGGACCACCGGGCCGACGCCCACCGCGTGGCAGTCGCGCGACGGCGTGCTCACCGGCAGCGCGAACGCCTTCATGGGCCGCGACCTGAAACTGCCGCCGCAGTCGCGCGTCGAGTTTGAGGTCGGCACGGTGAGTGCGCTGAACCTCTACTTCAGCCTCTACACCGACGCGGTCGAGCGCTTCAACTTCGCGAGCAGCGGTTATCAGTTCAATCTCGGCCTCGGCTACGTGAACCTGATGCGCGGGCAGGGACAGTTCGGGATGCAGCACCTCGGTCAGGCACAGATTCCAGTCCCCCTTCCGGGCCGCAACCTGCGCGTCGAGATCCGCACAGACCTGCTGGCCGGCGCGCTCACGCTGCTCGTGGACGGGAACGTGATTCAGCAGTGGAACGACCCAAACGTGGCGAAGCCTGCCGTGCCGGTGGTGGACCCGAACCTTCCTCCGACAGTGGCCGATGCAGTGCGGGACGCGGCCCGTGCTCGCGGGCCGGCGCTGCCAGGCACGGGGCTTTCATTCTACATGCTGAACGGAGGGGTGCAGTTAAGCGCCATCAAGGTGTCTGCGTGGGACGGGCGGCCGATCGAGCCGGAGCTGGTGGCGACGAACTTCACGGGTCACCTCGTCCGCCTCGCGAACCATGATCGCGCGCTGGGCGAGGTGCGCGCGATCCGTGATGGCACGCTCACCTTGGGATCGGCCGCCGGAAGCTTGGACATACCGCTCACGCGCGTGACGCAGGTCATACTTGCGCCCACCACACAGCCCGCGACCAACCGTGCGGCGGGCGAGACGCACGCGCGATTGAGCAGCGGTGAGACCGTCGCGCTCACGCAGCCGCGCTGGGACGGCCGCCAGCTCGCCGGCGTCAGCCCGCACTTCGGCCCGCTGCAGCTCGACACGCGCTGGGTGCGGCTGCTGCGCTTCAACCCCGGCCGCGAACCGCTCGCGCCCGACCTCTTGTTCCCCGGCGCAGACCTGCAGCAATTCTTTGGGCGATGAGTGACGTGAACCAATCATGCGGTGGGGCGTTTGGCATTCGCCTGTCTCCACTCATCACTCATCACTACTTGCTTCTCGTCGCTGCGGCGCAGCTCGCGCTCTGCACGCCGCTCGCACACGCCTCCACTCCGCAAGCCCTCCTCTTCCGCAACGGGGATCTCCTCACCGGCCAGATCGAATCGCTCACGCCGACAAACGGCCTGCGCTGGCGCCACGGGGATGCGGCGGCGGCGATTCAGTTTCAACAGGACGCGCTGGCGGAGATCCACCTCGGCTCACAGTCGCCGCCGCCCGTGACCTCGCCGAGCTTCTGCTTCGTCCGGCTCACAAACGGCGACGAGCTTTCCGGCAATCTCAAGTTGCTCGACGAACAGCAGCTCGTGCTGGAGACGTGGTTTGCCGGCACGCTGACGGTGCCGCGTCCGCGCGTCGCCAGCATGCGCCCGGCGGGGCCGACGCCGCGCGCGGTCTTCGCGGGGCCGGACGGCCTAGAGGGCTGGACGATGGGCAAGCCGCTGGCGGGAAACATCAACCCCGGCCAGTGGCATTTCGTGAACGGAGCGTTCGTCGCCTCGCAGTCGGCATCCATCGCACGGGACGTGAAGCTGCCGCCGAGTTCGTCGCTGGAGTTCGATCTGGCCTGGCGCGGACAATTCCGCCACGCCGTCGCGCTTTACTCGGATTCGCTCCAGCCCGTGATGCTCGACTCGGCGGCGGAGCAGCCCGCGTTCGGTGACTTTTACAGTTTGCAGATGTTCCACTTCGGCGCGCAGCAGATGCAGGTGCAGCTCATGCACGTGCGGCACAAGGAGGCGCGGCGCGAGCTGGGGCAGGCGATCTTCCCGATGCCCACAAACAACTCGGCGCACATCGCCATCCGGTCGAGCCGCGAGCTGAAGACAATCAACCTCTTCATCAACGGTGTGCTGGTGAAGCAATGGGCGGACCCGGACTTCGCCGCCGGCGGCACCGGCGTCCGGTTCGTGGCCCAGCCCATCGGCGGGTCGGTCCGGCTCGCGAATCTGCGTGTGTTTGAATGGGACGGTCGGATGGCGGAGACGCTCGCGCCGCTCGTGCCGAACGTGAAGGTTGACGTGGGGCGTCTCGTGAACCGTGACTCGGTGGCCGGGCGGTTGGTGGGGTTGAAGGACGGCAAGCTGCGCTTCGCCGTCGCGGACAACTTCATGGAGATCCCGATGGACCGGGTGGGACAGGTGGACTTTGCGACCGACCGTGCGCAGACAGCGCCCGTGCAGGCCGGGGACATCCGCGTGTTCTTCGCCGGTCGCGGGAGCCTGACGTTCACGCTCGAAAGCTGGACAGAGAAGAGCGTGCGGGCTAGCAGCGCGAACTTCGGGAAGGCGGAGTTCGTGCCCCGGGCGTTCAGCCGGATTGTATTCCAACCGCAGCCGTGAGGCAGCGTGGATGCTATCCGAACTCCGAAGCTGAAGGGGAGCCGGGGGGCAAGGGGACGGGCTACTTCGGCACCGCGTTGATGTCGAACTCGTTCTTCCCACCGACGACGGCGCGGCCAGAGATGCGGCCGGGAGCCGCCGCGTTCTGCGATTGCTGGTAGTTCAAGACCTTCGCAGCGCTACCGGAAAGGCTGTTGCTGAGGACGGTCTGTTCTGCTTTCTCCGCCACCTTCCGCTCCAAACGCACGCCCAGAGCCACGGGCTGCAACCCGGGCGTCGTCGGCGACGACTGCGCGGGCACAGCGGCCTGCCACTCGCCACGAAACTCCACGGACTGGTTGAGCTTGCGGTTCACGCCGTTGGCATAGAAGCGGTAGGAGGACTGCGGGTCAGCGGACTGCGTCGGCTGCGCAAGCGAGTCCTTGCGTTCCTTCGCAGCGTCGAGCTTGGAAACCGCATTCGCGCGCACCTCCTCGACGGGCGCGCGCATCACCGTGCCCTCGTAAGTCGAGCCGTCGGCGTCCACGATACGCACGCGGTCGCCCGTGCGCTCGAAGGCAAAGTCCTGCATCACCTGCGGCATCGGCGGCGAGTTGAAGTTCTTCCGATAGCGCGCTTGGTTGTCCAACTGAAGGAACTGCTGCCGCACCTGCGATGCTTCGGGAGCCGAATTTGCGCCAAACAACTGCGCTGCGGAAGCGGTGGAGGGAGCCGACGCGGGGGGAATACCGGCGCCACCGGACGCGCCCGCCGCCGCCGCCAGATTCGCGCGTAGCGACTCATCGCCCGCACTCCGCTTGAGCTTCATCACCTCGCCGGATTTCTTGTCCTCGGTCGCGGACAGCGCGTCGGCGACTTGCACGGCCTTGAGCGCCTTGGCGATCTGCGTTGGTTGAGAGGCCTCCTTCTTCTCCACCAGCTTTCTGTCCAAGTCTCTGACCAGCGGCGGAGCGGATGCGGCGGCGGCTCCGCGCGGGTTGGCGGGCGGGGGGCTGGCGACGGGCGCGGTGGAAGTCTTGGCAAGCTCCTGCACCTTGTCCGCCGCCGGAGCGGACTGCTTCGCCCGCGCGGACTGCTCGCCCTCGGTCTGCTGCTTGGTCGCCGCGACGGTCGCTTGCGGCTTGGCTGTCTGAGGGTCGGAAACTTGCGATGGCGTGGACGCGAGTCGCGGGTCATTGCGCAGCACGGCCAGCACGAGCGTGAGGCACGCGCACATCGCGCCGCCCCAAATGATACGCTGCCGATACCGGGCAAAAAAACTCGGCTGCTGGTGGGACATCACAAACGACCGCACGAAGTTCTTCGCCGCCTCCTCCGACGTGAGCAGTGGACGGCTGGCCGCGCGTGCGGCTTCGCCCTGGAGCATCTTGCGCGTGGCGGGATGCAATTCCAGCGGCGCGCCAAGCTGCTCGCCCCGGCGCAGCTTATAGGCCAGCAGGTCCTTCTCGATGTCGCGTTGTGGCTCGGAGCTCATGACGAACTTGGGGTGTTGGACGGGGAAACCGCCGTTTCCCCCCGGGCAAAGATTGGCCGCGCGATTTCCTCCAGCTTGTCGAGGCACTTGCTGAGGCGCGAGCTGACGGTTTTTTCGTTCAGCTTGAGCGACCGGCTGATCTCCTCGTAGCTCAGGTCGGCGAAGTAGCGAAGCTCGATGATCTCCTGGCACGGCCCGCCGAGTTGCCCCAACGCATGGCCGATGAGCAACGCGCGCTCCGCGTGCAGCAGCGCGCCGTCCGGCCCCGGCAGGTGACTCGGCACGTCGAGTGTCAGGCCCGTCTCTGGATCCTCCGCGTGCAGCGAGAGCGGCTGGCGTCCGCCGCCGCGCTTGGCCGCGCGCTGCTTCTCCAGGTAGTCGCGCGCCTTGTTGCCCGCGATGCGGAAGAGCCACGTCTGCAACTGGCAGTCGCCGTGGAAATTCGCGATGTGCTTGATGACGGAAAGAAACGTCTCCTGCGCAATCTCATCCGCGTCCTCCTGCGTGATGACGGGCGAGAGCTGGAACACGTAGCGCCCAACCGCCGCGTAATGGAGATCGAAGAGTTCGTCCCACGCGCGCGCATCGCCGCGCCGACAGCGCGCGACCAGCTCGGACTCAGTGGTGGA
Source organism: Akkermansia muciniphila (assembly GCA_945872195.1). Taxonomy (GTDB): domain Bacteria; phylum Verrucomicrobiota; class Verrucomicrobiia; order Limisphaerales; family SXTU01; genus SXTU01. The sequence goes on from CAMBZO010000007.1 coordinate 6,323, forward strand.
ACTCATGCGCCGCCGAATCTACCAGAGGCCGCGCGGGCATGGCGAGTCCGACGCTCACCGCTCCAGCACGCGGTAGAATCGGCGCGGGTGATTCGGCGCGTCGGCGTCGTCGAGGGTGAGCAGGCCGTTGGTCACGGTCAGCGGGAGGTTCAGTCGAGTCCAGTTCATGCCCACCAGATTGGTGCTGACCCAGACCTCGAAGTTCGGCGCGTCGCCCAGCGTGAGCGCGCCCCCGTCGTGGTCATTGAACAGCAGCCGGAATCCGCCGTTGGCGACCGGCTGCGGAGGCAGGAGCCGCTGCATGTTGAGCACGCGCAACGTCGCCACGGTGCTGGTGCTGGTGCCCGCGGTGTTCGTCACCACCACGAAGTAACTGCCAGCCTGCGCGCGCGTGACGTTGGGCAATGAGAGCGCCGGGGCGGTCGCGCCCGGGAGGGCCACGTTGTTCCGCAGCCATTGGTAACTCAGGGACGGCGTGCCAGTGGCGCTCACGGTGAGGGTGAAGTTCGTCCCCGCCACCACCACCGCGCCCATCGGCTCCTGCGTGATGGTTGGTGCGACGTTCGCCGGGCCGCTGACCAGCGGGGTCACGGCGGCGAAGCTGTCGCCAAAGCGCAGTTCGTCGAGGGAGCCGACGTTCAGGCCGTCGCCGGTGAAGTGGCCGTAGCCGAGGCCGGCGCGGAAGCGGACGTTGCGGAACGCGAGGTCGAGGTTCGCCGGCAACACGGCGGTGGCGCTTGGCGTGCTAGGAATTGCGCCGGTCAGCGGCGGGTTCACGTAGAGGTTCAGCGTGTCCTGCGAGCCGAAGCGCAGTTCCAGCACCAGCAGCGCAGTCTCGCCGGGCACGACGGGCACGGCGGTGGGCAGGTAAACCAGCGCGTTGGTGCCGAGGTCGCCGAAGGCCAGCGTCCAGCGGCGCGTGCCGTTGGTGATGGAGGAAGTCCCGAAGAAGCCCACGGCGGCGTTGAAGCGCCCGAAGCTGGTCAAGCCGGTCGCGTCGGCGAGCATGAGGCTGACGGGCGCGTTGTCGTCGGTGTCCTTGCGCAGCAACACGCTCATCCAGAGCGAGAGTCCGTCCTGGCCGATGGTCGGCGTTGGCGCGCCGAACTTCGCGAAACTGCCGAACGCGCCCACGTCAAGGTCCCGCCAGCTCATCTCGAAACCGCGGCCGCCGACCGCGTGGCCGGCCGTGGCGACGAGGTTGCTGCGCGCGGGCGGGTTGTTCGTGGCGAGCCGGTAGCCGGCGGTGTCGGTGGCGACGTTCACGTTTGGCACCTGCCACGGGGTCAGCCAGCCGGAGCCGGACGCCGCACCTTGCAAGGTGTGGAAGGTGTTTGTCAGCGGCACACTGAAATCATCGTGGGCCAGCCGCACGTTCTGCGGTTGGCGGAACATGAAGGTCACGCTGTTATCCACGATTTGGGCGGCGAGGCTGGGCGCGCCGTTGGTGCCGAGCACCGCGCCGGCGGGGAGATTCAGCGTGATGGTGCCGTTGTTCGTGGCACCGGTGACGATGATCTGGAAGCGCGTGCCGTCGCCGGGTGCCAGCGGCGTCACCGCCGCGAACTGGGCGCCCGCCGTGCCGCCGACCTGCACGGCGGCGGCGGTGAAGTTCGTGACCGGCATGTCGAAGTGGATGAGGAATCCCGCTGCCGGCACGTCGGTCGGATTGGGCTGGCCCAGTGCGCGGGCGATGGTCGGGGTCGGCGCGGCGGGCGGCGCGACGTTCGCGCCTTCGAAGACGTAGAGGTGGCTCGCGCTGGGCGGCAGGGTGAACGTGAAGTTCGCGCTGAAGCCGGCGACCGGCTCGGAGACGATGGCGACGTTGCGGCGGGCGAGGTTGTTGGTCTGCGGGTCGCCCTCGAGCTTGTGGCGCGTGACGCTCGTCACGCTCGTGAACGGCAGGCGCAGGGTCACGGGCGTCGCCTCGGTCACGCTGCGCGAGAGGACGAAGAGGGAGAATTTCGCGCCGTCGCGGAACGCATACGCGGCGACCTGCGGCGCGTGCTCGGTGGCGGGCAGCCCAAGCACGCCCGCCAGCGTCCGCGTGGGCGCGCGGTTGAGGTGCGTGGCGACCATCGCGCCCGAGGCGAAGCGGTTGCGCAGTTCCATGCCCACCCACGTGGGGTGCGGGTGAAAGCCGCGTTCCAGCACCGCGTGCGAATTCCAGTAAGTGCCCTCGCCGAAGTGGAAGAAGCTCTGCGGGTCAATCCGGTTCGCGCTGCAATAGAGAAACGCATCGAGGTTCGCCGTGCCGGCGGCCAGCGACTTGCCGAACGCCTCCGCGGCCGGCGGGGGCGTGATGCCGGGGCCGGGCAGGCTGTAGCCGGGGCCGCCTTCGTAGATGGCGAGTTCCACGGGGATGCCTTCCGCGTGCAACGCCGCGCGCGTGTCCAGGTGGCGGTCAAGCATCGTCTTGAGGAAACCCGGCACGAAATCCACGTAAGTCTGGAAGCCAGCGGTGGTGATGTTCGTGCCGCCCGCCGCCAGGCCGAGTTCCCAGCCGCCGAGGTAGGTCGTCAGGTCCAGGAAATGCGCGGAGCGCGACGCGCGCGCGCCGGTCGCGCCGTAGCCGTTCGTGCCCGGGTTGGTGAACCAGCCGTTGTGGACGAAGCGCACCTTGTTGGAAATCGCCGGCCAATACGGGCTGCTCTTCGCCACCTGGATGAAATACTCCGTCTGCGCGCCGTAGGTGAGGGCGTCGTTGCTCCACGGCGCGAAGGACGGATTCCACGTCTCGTTGCCGCGCTCCAGGTAGAGCTGGTCGAAGTCGTCGGTCCACGGCTGCGGATGGCCCTGCGCCGCGCGGCGCGCCCCGTAGAAGGTGTTCGTCGGCCCCGCGAGATACTCGACCAGCCCGCGCCACTCAGCCTCGTTGAACGCGGCACCGATGATGAGCCACGGACGGGCGTTCACGTCGCGGCACAAAGGCAGGGCGTGCGGCAGGTTGAGCAGGTTCTCCGGGGCCCTTGGGCCGGTGTCCGCGGCCCACTGGCCCTGCGCCAGGAGGTCGGACTGGGTGAGCGTCTCCAGCGTGGTGCCCCAACCTGCGTTGACCTGGCCAGCCCACAGGCGCAGGACGCCGGGGCGGAATTCCTCCATCGCGCGGCGCAGGTGCGGCAGCGGCGCGTCGGGCGCCAGCGCGGGGTCGAAGAGCTGGACGTTGTCAATCCACACGGTGCCCGGGCCGTTGAAGGCGAGGATGACTTCCGAGATGGAATCAACCGCGGGCTCGGCGGGCGCGACGAAGTCGAAGGTGAACCGCTGCCAGTTCGTGGTCACGTTGGCGAAGCGATTGGAGACGGCGCCGTAAAACTGGTCCAACCGCAGCGTGACGCCGCCGTTCACCGTGCCGTCGTGCCTGAGCCAGGCGGAGGCGCGATACGTGTGGCCGGGCAGCAACGTGTCGTAGAAACCGCCGCCCGGACCGAAGCGCGACTGCCGGACGCTGACCTCGTGGCTGCCCGTGGTGGACAGGCGCAGGCTGGAAACGCCGCCGTCCACCGGGGCCTGCGTCGTGTCGTCGTAGGCCACCTGCACCGGCAGGCCAAAGGGCCACACCGCGCCGCCGACGGGATGCCAGATGGCTCCCGGGCTGATGCGCGGATGCACCCGGTCGGTGCGCGGCTGCGTGGTGACCATGTCAATGAAGTAAGTATCGCCCGCCTGAATGGCCGGGCCAGTCGTCGCCAGGTTGATGCGATAGCCGTTGTTCGTGCTCGCGAGGTATTGGGCGATGACGTTGGTCTGCACCAGCGTGTTGACCCCGGCGACGAGACGGTAAACCCGGAGGGCCGCGCCGTCGAAGAACCCGTCGGTGATGGTGTCGTAATACGAAGTCGTCGCTCCGGCACTGTTCTCCACGAAGCCCGCGCCGCCGCCCGTCGCGACCGCCTGCATCCGCGCAACCGTCGGCTCCATGCCGCCGCCCCGGATGTAATTGTTGATGGGCACGCGCTGCACGAGATTCGCGCCGAAGCGAACCGGGGCTGGCGCGACGACGTGCGTGCCAATCGTGATGTCCGCCGCCACGCCCGTGCCCGCGGCCGGCGGGGCGGGCAGGACCAGCGGTTGCACGGTGAGCGCCCCCGCGCCGCTGAGGACTGAGCCGGGGGCGTCCGTCACGACCGCCGTATACGCCCCCGCGTCGGCGGGTTGGGGATTCAGCAGCACGAAGAACGCGTTTGTCGCGCCGGGCAGATTCACGCTGTCGCGCCGCCATTGATAAGTCAGCGGCCCCGCGCCTTGCGCGACCACCGTGAAGAGCACCAGCGAACCGGCGTTCACCGTCTGGCTGCGCGGGTGCGCGGTGATGAGAGGGCCCGGCGCGGGCGGCGGATTCACCGTGAGCGTGACGACCGAACTGGTCACGGAGCCGGCGCTGTTGGTGATGACAACGCGGTAGCTCGCGCCGGAGAAGTTCGTGGTGACGGCGTTGAGCACGAGGTTGCTGGCGGTCGCGCCGGCGAGGTTCACGCTGTTGCTCTGCCACTGATACGCAAGCGGCGCGGTGCCGGTGGCGGTGACGCTGAAGGTGACGTTCGCGCCCGCAGTCAGGGTCTGGCTTGCCGGCTGCATGGTGATGGTCGGAGGCGTGTTCGTTGGCGCGTAGGGCGCGTTCGCGTTCGCGCCGAGGAAGGAGAGCAGCTCCGCGTCGGTGACTTGCGCGGGGTTGGAGAAGTCGCGGCCCGCCAGCACCGCGGGGATTTGCGGGCGGTGGTAGCGGAGATACTCGAACTCGGCGCGCAGGCCGGGATTCTGGTCCGTGATGACGGTGGAGTTGTGGCCGAGGTAGCTGCCCGGCTGGGCAATCGGGAAGCGCGCCTGCATTCCCTGATAGTCGGTGTAGGCGACCAGCCCCGCTTGCAACGTGTCGGGGAAATCCCCGCGCGCGAACCGCCGATGCACGAGCCATTGCCCGCCCGCGTCGCGCCGCAGCGTGATGACCGCGCCGCCCAGCCGGGCGATTTGCAATTCCGTCTGCGTCGAGGGCGCGCTCGATATGGTGAGGGTCGAGGAGCTGTTCACCGTGTTCTTCACCTCGAACTGATACGTGCCCGGATTGTTCGCCGCGCCCATCGAGAGGAAGACGTAGTTCTGCTGGCCCAGCGGCCAGCCCGTCGCACCAGTCGTGTGCGCCGTGGGCGTGCGAATCATGAGGCCCGCGAGCGAATAGTCGCCGCTCGGCGCGGCGGTGCCGGCGCGGTTGCGCGGGATGACCTCGGTGGTGACGACGAAGTCGCCGCTCACGGGCCGGAACGTCAGCTCACCGATGTAGTCGTTATACCAGCCGCCGGTGCGCGGCAGCATCGTCATGCGACCGGCGCGCGAAGTGTTGATGTCGCGGGCTTCCAGCTTGTCGGCGTTCCAGCCTTCGACGGAGTTGACGCGCTGGTAAGTGGCGAGTGTCGCGGCGGCGTTGAACTCGTCGGACAGCACCGCGAGGTCGTCGTTGAAGGGCGGGGCGTCATCGCTCGTGACCGTCAGCACGGCGCTGGCGGGCGAGCCAAGCGTCGCGCCGCCGATGGGATTACTCAGGGAAAGATTCACCGTCTCGGCGGTCTCGACGGCGGTGTCGTCCAGCAGGGTGATGGCGAAGGATTTGTTCGCCGCATCGCCGTTGGCCCAGCCCAATGTGCCGCTGCTCGCCGTGTAATCACTGCCCGCCGTGGCGCTGCCGTTGCTCGTCGCGTAGCTCACGCCCACCGCGCCGCTGCTGCCGCCGGTGCGGGTGACGGTGATGCTCGCGGTGCCGGCGTTCTCGGCGACGGAGTAGCTCGCGGCGCTGAACTGCAGCGTGCCGGGCGTGGCGACCGGCGCGGTGGTGGGCGTGACGGCGGCAAAGGTGTCGCCGAGGCGCAGTTCGTCCATCGCGGCGTTGCTCTGGTTGGCGGACGACCAGAAGGCGACGGTGCGGAAAAGAATGTTCGCCCCGCCCGTGGTGCTGCGCGTGGCATTGGGTGTGACGGGCGCGGCCCCGCCCAGCGGCGGGTTCACGAAGAGGTCAATCTGGTCCGTCACCCCGAACTGAATCCGCACCACGAGCAGCGTAGCGACACCGATGGTGATGGGCACGTTGCCGGGCATAAAGGTGAAGTTGTCCACGCCGGGGTTGTTGATGAGCAGGGACCAGAAGCGCTGCCCGCCGCTGTTCGAGGGAGTGCCGTAGTAGCCCATGCCGACACGGAGATTGTTCACGTTGCCCATGTCATCCCCGTTCGCAAGCGTGAGGGCGAACTGCACGTCGTCGTTACTGTCCTTCCGCACCAGCGCGGCGAGCCAGAGCGTCGTGCCGTCGCGCCCGATGACGGCGGGGTTGCTGCCGACGACGACGTGATTCGCAAACGCGCCGGCCACATCGAGCCGGCGGTTGGCGGTGAAGTTGTTATAGCCGCCGACCACGTAGTTGCCGGTGGCGAGCAGCGTCCCGGACGCGAGTGGGGCCGCGCTGGCGTTGCGGAACTGGTTCGCATTCGAGTCGAAGCCCAGCACCGTCCACGCCGACGCGAATCCCGTGCCACCGCTCTGCCCGTGGAGGAACGTCCCCGCCGCTGCCGCGAATGGCTCGTGCGCGCGGAGCGTGTCGGCGGGCGGCGGATTCGTCACGCCGACGCTGTTTAATGTATCCGCTAGCCATTGCGCGGTGAGCGGGTCCTGGCTCGCGGGAATCGTGTGGCCGATGCCGGGCAGGCGCACGAAGAGCGACGAGACGCCCACATTGGTCAGCGCGGTGTGGAGCGACTCGCTGTGGGCGATGACCACCTCCGGGTCGGTCTCGCCATGAATGAGCAGGAAGGGCGGCGCGCCGGCGCGGGCGTGCGACGTGGGGTTCACGGTGGCGAGCGTGGCCGGGTTGCTCGCGACGGGCGCGCCGAGCAGGAGGGTGAAGAAGTTGGCCGTCTGCTGGTTCGCAGTGGCGAGGCCGATGTTGGCCGGCCCGCTCATATCCGCGACGGCTTGCACGGCGCTGGATTGCCCGAGATTTTCACCGACATCGAAGAGGTTTGTATGGCCGGTCGTGCCCGCGAGCGCGGCGAGATGACCGCCGGAGGAATAGCCCCAGATGCCGATGCGCGCCGGGTCGATATTGAACTGTGCGGCGTTGGCGCGGAGCCAGCGGATGGCGGACTTCACGTCCTGAATTTGCGCGGGGTGCGGGACGTTGGCGGGATAGCTCGGCGCGAATTGGTTGGTGGTGAAACGGTAGCTGATGGCGGCGACGGCGACGTTGTGGTTGGTCAGGGCGAGGGCGCGTGGAAAATTTTCGTCGCCGGTGAGCCAGCCGCCGCCGTGGACCCAAACGACGAGCGGTGTCGGTGTCGTCGCGCCGGGGACGTGATAGACATCGAGCCACTGGCGATGCTGGCCGCCGGTGACGTAAGGGATGTTGTTCGTCTGGCGGTAGTGCGCGGGGAGCGTCTGCGCGGCGGCGGGGAGGATGAGGCCGAGTAGGAAGAGGAGAACTGCGGGAAGGCCGCTGCGGCGGGGAAGTTGTGTTGCGTTCATCTGCCCTTTATAGCGGTGGCCGTGGATTCCTTACGCACGGGGGACTCGGGAGTTCGCTGTAGCTGGCAGGCGTAACGGGGCCAGTCTTGTCCCCTTCGTCCATCCATCCACGGGAGTGATGCGGCGGTGCGCGGCGGGGGACAGGAGTGTCCCCCGTTACGGCGGCGGGGCTACTTCGATTGCAGCCTGAAGTCGCCGTTGTTGCCGTTGGAGGCCTTGTAGCTGCCGTTGAGCGCCTTGCCGACGATGGTCGCCGACCATTGGTAATCGAACCCGTCCACCTTGGTCGTGCCGGAGAGGGCGGTCTGGTCGCTGTTCTTCTTCGGGGTCATGAGGGCGGTGTAGCTGATGGGCTTGCCCAACGCGACGCCGGTGAACTTCGCAATCCATTGGCCGTTCTGCTCGCCGACGACGGTGCAGGTCAGCGCGCCGTTGGTGTTGTATTTCTTGTTGTTCCAAGTGCCGGTCCAGGATTTGGCAGGCTCAGCGGCGTCTGCCGGGCGGAGCGGAGCGAGGAGCGTGATGAGCGCGAGCGAGGCGGGGAGGAGGAGGCGAGTTTTCATGATGGTTAATTCTGTTGGCTGTTGCTTGAGACGGAATAGCACGAGTCCGGGAAATCTTACGCCATAATTTTGCGGTCAGGAGCGGTCGGCCTGCGGACGTGCGCGTCCGCGCTCCTCACGGTTGTGTGATGAAGGGTGGGGCGCTGGCTTTCACGCGCGGCTGGCCACCGCCACCGATGGTTTGCGGGCCATTGTTTACGACGACTTGCAGGTGGCGGATGACGAGGGCGAGTTGCGCGCGGAGGTTGGGAGGCAAGTCGGCGGGCGAATCGAAGTCAGCGCAGATGATGAGGTGCGGACCGCCGGCCTGATGCCACTCGGTGAACCACTCGCCGTCGAAGGCGTCCTTCACATAGATGCCGTAGTCTTGTAGCGCGCGCGCGATTTCGAAGGCCGGTCCGCTCGAGCCCACGCCGAGAGTCGCGAGGTCCACGGAGGCCGGAATCGCGAGGAGCGAGCCGAGGTGGACGTTGCCGCGGGCCGCCATTTTGGAGGGCAAGGCGGGGTTGTTCGCCGGTGACCGACCGGCGGGCCAGACGTGCGCGGTGCCGTCGGCTTTCGCGGCGATGGCCTCCAAGGGCGCGACGAAGCCAATGACTCGGCGGATGGGGCCGTTCAATTCCGCACGCGTGAGGCTGCCGGCGAAGGGCGTGAGACCGCTGCCCTTGGCACTGGCGAAGTCGGGTGGCACGCCGGAGCCGCGCAGGTCGTGGCGTTTGATGTTGTTGCCGGTGAGGACTCGTCCGGTGGAGCGCTGCGCGCCGAAGACTTCGTAGAGGGTGAAGCCGTCGGCGGCGATGAGGTGCAGGTTGCGTGAGGTGACGGTGGCGGCGAGCGCGGCGTCGGGTAGGCGCAGCGTGGCGAGCGGTGCGCTTTGCCCGGTCAGGAGCAACTCGACGGGCGCATCCGTGGTCGTCTCGCGAAAGATGGGATGCGAAAGGCGCGCGGAAACGACCATGATGCCCGTGGTGAGGTCGAGTCCGCCGGGTTGCACGGCCGCGAACTGCGCGCCGGAGCCGATGGGAGTGTTCCAAGGCGAGTCGGCGGCAAAGGGCCATGATACGGGGTCGCGGGAAGTGGGGACGGCCTTAGTTTGGACAACCCCGACCGACGGTTCGAGGCGTGCTCCCCGCTCATCTGCGCGAAGTCTCTTGGCGCGTGAAATCGCGAGCTCGGAAACCGCAAAATAAAGCAGCACGGTCAAACTGCCATAAACCAAGAAGCGCGCGTGCGAGGTGTGAATCCATTCGCCAAATGCAGCGGCCAGCGTGGCCAGAAGTCCAGGAGACGAATCGTGCTTTGGTGGGTGGTAAGCCAGGGCATTTTTCCCCGCCTCCAGCAAGACCCGCTTCATCACCGCCTCGGCGGACGCGTCGTGCGTGGGCGTGCGGATGCCGGCGAGGACCGATGCCTTCACTGGCGCGCGAGTGGCCGCAGGGTTGAGCAGCAGCTTGAGCGCGACATCGAACCGCTCTTGGTCCAGCACGCGGCGCAAGGCCTCGGGGTCGCCAGCCAGTTCGGTCTCGACGCGCGCGCGTTCCTCGACGGGCAGCGTGCCGGCGAGGTAGGCGATGAGCTGGTCGTCGGAAATCATAATGCGACCGGCAAGAGCCGACGTGAGGAAACGCAAACATGACGCGCGCTTCCCTCTCCCCCAGTGGGGGCGAGGGAGAAGAAGCTCTTCGTGCTCACATGGCCCTCCCAATCTTTTCCTCGACGCATTGCTTGAGCTGCGCGCGGAGCCTGAAAAGCGCCTGCCACACGGCGTTCTCGGTGCGCGCGAGCTTGGCGGCGATGGTCTCGATGGGCTGGTCTTGCGCGTATTTTAGCTCGACGAGTTCCTGCATGTGCGGCGGCAGGCTGGCGAGACATTCGCGCAGGTGCTCGACCTCGGCGGATTCGCCAGCGCCGGGGCCGGTCATGAGGCTGCGCTCCAGCTCGCGGGCGCGGGCGTAGTTGAACTGGTTCTGCTGCTCGCGGGCGTAGCGTTGCACCTCGGCGCGGATGAGGTTCGCGGCGATGGCCCGCAGCCACGCGCGGAAACTCGTGCCGGCGGTGAACCCGGCGAGGTTGCGGAAGGCGAAGACGAACGTCTCGTGCGCCAGCTCGTCCACAAGGTGCGCGACGGGGAGCTTGAGGGCGATGAACGCGCGGAGATGGTCGAGGTGCGTTTCCACGAGCGGCTCGAAGGCCGCGGTGTCGCCCGCCTGCACGGCGCGGATGAGCGCGGCTTCGGCGGCGGAGTTGGTGGTGGCGTCGGCGAGCATGAGCTTCTGCACGGATATAGCGGCGAGGGGTGGAAAACTTACAGAGAATTTTTTGGGCAACTCGCCGGACAACTGTCATTTGGCATCGGGTCGAACTTCGCGCGTGAAATGGCCCGGTGATTGCGTGACCATCAGCCTTGGATAAAGATCTTGCTGGTGGATGACGCGGATGTGTTCCAGCAGTCAGTGGCGAACCTGCTGGGCACGCGCGGGCATGAGGTCATCGAAGCGGAGAACGGCTTGACCGGCCTGAAGCTCGCGCGCACCCACCTGCCCGATGTCATCGTCAGCGACATCGTCATGAGCCAGGTGGACGGCTACGTGATGACCGCCTTGCTGCGCCAGCATCCCACCACGGCGGACATTCCCCTCCTGCTCATCACCGGCGAGGCCGACCCCAAGGGCATACGCAAGGGCATGACCCTCGGCGCGGACGATTACATCGCCAAACCGTTCAAGATGGACGAACTCGTCGCCGCGCTGGAGCTGCGCGTGCATCGGCGCAGCCGCTCAACACCATCTTCGACGCATCACGGTCGCTTGCCGCCGCCGCTCAGACGCCCACCGCCGAGGAACTCAGCGCGCTTGCCGAAGCTCTCTCCACCGCCGGCCTGCGCCAAGGCCTCACCACCGACGCCGGAGTTGTCGTGGCGGCGCAAGCCCGGCAGTGCGCCGAGGCCGGCAATCGCGCGCGCGACCTCCAACTAAAAACCACGCCCGGCTCCGCCGCCATCGCTGAGCCCCACCTCGCCAAGCTGGTCGAAGAACTGGTCGGCAACGCCTTTCAATATTCGCCCTCCGACACGTCGGTCACGGTGCAGAGCTACGACGACGGCCACGATTTCCTGCTCACCGTCACAGACACGGGCCGGGGATGCCTCCGGAAAAAGTCGCAAACCTGAACCAGTCTGCGCCCGCCGCGCGCACGACCTCCGAGTCACACATGACCGGGCTTGGATTGCCAATCGCCCGACGGCTGGCCGAGCTTCACGGCGGCAAGCTCCTGCTCACCAGCGAGCCGGGCAAGGGCTCCACCGCCCGCGTGACTCTGCCGGACCAGCCTCCCGCCGCGCCTGCGCCAGTGGACGAGTTGGCGCCATGATCGTTTTCTCCAGCGCAGGCGTTACAACTTTCCGCCGCCGCCTGGGTTTTCCTACAAGTGACTACTCCGGTCGCGACGGATTGCAGGTGCTGGTTTCATGTTTGCAAAGTCGCACGGGCTGGTAGGGTGCGCGGCACCGAGTCCGTCAAATCATCACCCTTGTTGAAATCATGAACGCCAACACCAATCTCGCCCGCCACCTGAAACTCCTTCGCTTGGGCCTGCTGCTCGTGCTCTGCGCCGGACTGCTGCCGCTCGCTGCCTGCAAGAAAAAGGAAGCTGCCGCCGCTACAGATGCAGCAGGTGCAGCACCCGCTGTCGGCGCTCCGACGGAAGCGACACCGAAGGATGAGCCGTCCTTCGAATTGAAGGCCAAGTGGTCCGAAGGTCAGCGCCTCGTGGTCCAGATCGTAACCCACACGGAAAGCGAAATGACCAACCCGGCAGTGCCACAGCCCATCACGACAGAGAATTTAACGACTCTGGAAATTGCTTTCATTGCGAGTAAGGAGCAGGAGGCTGGCGGTCGCGAAGTTGAGGTCGAGATCGCGTCCGTCAAGGTGGAAAACAAAGTGGCCGGAAAATTTGTCCCCATGTTTGACCCCAAAGGTGATCCGAAGGCTGAGCGCGCAAACCCCTCAGCGGGCGCATTCAGAAAGCTTCTAAGCTCGCGCGTGAAATATCAGATCGACGCGGCCGGAAGTGTCTCCAAGGTGGACGGCCTGACGCAACTGGTAACCCGGGTCACTACGGGCCAGCCGCCGCAATCCCAATTCCTGATTCGCACACTCCTCGCTGAGGACACGGTTCGCGGATGGAATACCCTCCACCAAAACCTTCCCACCAACTCCGTCAAAGCTGGCGATACGTGGGGAAGCACCCGCGACCTGCCCCTTGGCATCGCCAAGTTTGAGGTGAACACGACGAACACCTTCAAAGGATGGGAGCAACGGGGCAACAAGAAGGTCGCCAAGTTTGAGACGGTCGGCGTCATCACGACCAAGGGCACCGCTACCACGTCGATCACGATCGTCGAAGGCGCAACCGTCACCGGCACCTCCTGGTATGAACCCACTCTCGGGGTCATCACGGAGAGCGACACCACCGCGAACTTCAGCATCAACATCTCCCAAGCCACCGGGCAGGCGATCGTTTCCAAGGTCAAAACCAAGACGACCAGCAAGCTCATCGAGGGTAGAGCGCCCGGTGCCGAGCCCGCCGCTGCGCCCCCTGCTGATAAGAAGCCTGTGGAGAAAAAGTAGTGAGCCAAAAAACCCTTCTCATCTTCTCCCTCGTGATGAACGTCGCGTTCGGCGCGATGCTCTTGCGATCGAAGCCCGTCGCGCCGCCCGTCGCGCTCGCGCCCGCGCAAACCAAGGCCGCGCCCTTCGTCCCCGCCACTCCGGCCGCAGCCAAGACGCGCACCGTCACTCAAGTCGTCACTAATACCGTCGCGCAGAAGTTTGATTGGAACGCCGTCGAGTCCGACGACTACAAGAAATACATCGCCAACCTCCGCGCCATCGGCTGCCCGGAGGAGACCATCCGCGACATCATCACCGCCGACGTCAA
>CAMBZO010000008.1 GCA_945872195.1 Akkermansia muciniphila
TCAGGGATGTAGGCGATGATTTCGTAGCCGTTGGTGAGGCGAACCTTCGCGACCTTGCGGAGCGCGGAGTTTGGCTTCTTCGGCGTGCGGGTCATGACCTGCAGGCAAACCCCTCGGCGGAAGGACGCGCCTTCGAGTGCCGGGGACTTGGACTTGTAACGGATCTTGTTACGTCCTTTTCGGACGAGTTGATTGATGGTCGGCATGCTGTTGAGCCTTCAGGTTTGCGCCCCAACCCGGTTCAGGGGAAAGGAGCGCGGATTGTTAGCAAACACGGTGGTCGTGGCAATCTGTTTTTTGTGCAAACGGTTTATTTTCACTTTCAGCCCAGGAGGGAAGCCGCCGCCGAAGGTTCTGACACGGGAATTTCCTCGACTGGCAACTCTTCCACCATCGGCTTTAGCGTCACATTACGGTGCATCGGGAAGCCGGTGCCCGCAGGGATGATGTGGCCCATGATGACGTTCTCCTTGAAGCCACGCAGGAAGTCAAATTTGCCCATCGTTGCGGCCTCGGTGAGGACACGCGTGGTGTCTTGGAAGGACGCGGCGCTGAGGAACGACTCGGTTTCCAAGCTGGCTTTCGTGATGCCCAGCAGCACGGGCGCGCCCTCGGCGGGCTTGCCACCCATCTTGTCCACCCGGGCGTTCTCTTCGTCGAAGATGATCTTGTCGATCTGCTCTCCCCAGAGGAACACGGTGTCGCCGGGTTCGGTGATGCGGACCTTGCGGAGCATCTGCCGGATGATGATTTCGATGTGCTTGTCGTTAATCGTCACGCCCTGCACGCGATAAACTTCCTGAATCTCGTTGACGAGATGCGCCTGCAACTCCTGCGTGCCGCAGACGTCGAGCAGGTCGTGCGGGACGACCGGGCCCTCGGTGAGCTGCTGGCCCTTCTTCACGAAATCGCCCTTGAAGACAATGACGTGCTTGCCTGTGGCGATGAGGTGTTCCTCCTCCAGACCGGTCTTCGCGTCCTTGACGACGATGCAGCGCTTGCCGCGCACACTCGCACCAAAGTCCACGATGCCGTCAATCCTAGCGATCTCAGCGGCGTCCTTCGGACGGCGGGCTTCGAAGAGTTCGGCCACCCGCGGCAGACCGCCGGTGATGTCCTTCGTCTTCGAACTCTTGCGCGGCGTCTTGGCCAGCAGCGAGCCGGCGACGATGTGGTCGCCCTCGTTGACGACGATGTGCGCGCCGGCGGGAATCGGATACTGCGCGAGCGGCTCACCGCGCTTGTCCTCGATGATGATCTGCGGGTGGAGGTCTTCCTTGTGCTCGATGATGACCATGGCCTCCTGGCCCGTGGACTCCTCGAGTTCCTGCTTCATCGTCACGCCCTCAATGATGTCGTTGAACACGATGGTGCCGGCCTTCTCGGAGAGAATCGGCACGTTGTAAGGATCCCACTGCACGAAGGTCTCGCCCTTCTTCACCTTGCCGCCGTTCTTCACGGTGATGACGGAGCCGATGACAATGTTGTGCGTCTCAAGCTCGCGGCCGTCATCGGCCAGCAGCGTGAGCGACCCGTTCTTGTTCAGAACGATGCAATTGCCGTCCTCGAGCTCGACGATGCGGAGCTCGTTGAAGCGGACCTTGGCGTCGAGCTTAGATTTGATCTGCGGCTGCTTGAACACCTGCGATGCCGTGCCACCCAAGTGGAACGTGCGCATGGTGAGCTGCGTGCCGGGTTCGCCAATGGACTGCGCGGCGATGATGCCGACGGCCTCGCCCAGCTTGACGGTGAGACCGGTGCCGAGGTGGCGGCCGTAGCAGAGCATGCAGCAGCCGACCTTCGCCTCGCACGTGAGCACCGAGCGGAGTTTCACGCGCTCAACATTCGCGACCTCGATGGCCCTAGCCTTGATCTCATCGATCTCCTCGTTCGCCTTGGCCAGCTTCGTCTTCGGGCTGGTCGGGTCCACGATGTCCTCGGTGGCATGTCGGCCCACGAGGCGTTCGCTCAACTTCACAACCACTTCCTCGCCCTCGCGGATTTCAGAAACCCAGATGCCGTTCGTCGTGCCGCAATCCACCATGCGGATGATCACGTCCTGCGCCACGTCCACGAGCTTGCGCGTCATGTAGCCGGAGTCGGCGGTCTTGAGCGCGGTGTCGGCGAGACCCTTGCGGGCGCCGTGCGTGGACATGAAGTATTCGACGACCGTGAGGCCTTCGCGGAAGTTCGAGAGAATCGGCTTCTCGATGATTTCGCCGGACGGCTTGGCCATGAGGCCGCGGATACCGGCGAGCTGCCGGACCTGCGCCTTGTTGCCTCGCGCGCCGGAGTCCACCATCAGATAAACCGGGTTGAACTCTTTCTTGCCCTGGTTCTCCTGCAACGTCTTGAGCATGACGTTCGCGATCTGGTCGGTGCAATGGGTCCAGATATCAATGACCTTGTTGTAGCGCTCGCCACCGGTGATTGCGCCGGCCCGGTGTTGCTTGTCCACTTGGGCGATCTGCTTGTGCGCCGCGTCAATTTCCTCCTTCTTCGATTGAGGAATGATCATGTCATCAATACCGATGGAAACGCCAGCCTTGGTCGCCTCGCGGAAGCCAAGTTCCTTGAGCAGGTCCAGCGCCTCGATGGTCTTGTCGTGTCCCGCAGACTTGTGACAGTTCCAGATGAAGTCACCGATCTTGCTCTTGTTGACGACGATGTTCGCGAAACCCATCGGTTCCGGCCAGATCTCCGAGAAGATCACGCGGCCTACCGTGGTCTCGATGATCTTCTTGTCCGCTACGCCGTAGACGGTCTTCTTACCGAAGTCCGGGTTCGCGAGCTGGATGCGGTCGTGCGTCTTCAGGTCGCCCTCGCTGTAGGCGAACATGACTTCATCCTTCGAGCCGAAGAGCATCAACCGCTTCTTCGTCTTCGCCGCGCGCGGCTCGGCGGTCAGGTAGTAGCAGCCGAGCGTGATGTCCTGCGTCGGCGTCATGATGGGCTTGCCAGAGGACGGGCTGAACACGTTCAGCGGAGCCATCATCAGCATGCGCGCCTCGATCTGCGCCTCGACGGACAGCGGGACGTGGACGGCCATTTGATCGCCGTCGAAGTCCGCGTTATAGGCGGTGCAGACGAGCGGGTGAATGCGGATCGCCTCGCCTTCAATGAGCGTCGGCTCGAAGGCTTGAATCGAGAGGCGGTGCAGCGTGGGGGCGCGGTTGAGCAACACGGGATGCCCACGCGTAACCTCTTCGAGGATGTCCCAGACTTCCGGCGACTGGCGTTCGATCATCTTCTTGGCTGAGCGCACGGTGTGGACGTAGCCACGCTCCTTGAGCTTGCGAATGATGAACGGCTCGAATAGCACGAGCGCCATCTTCTTCGGTAGACCGCACTGGTGGAGCTTCAGCTCCGGGCCGATGACGATGACGGAACGGCCCGAGTAATCCACGCGCTTGCCGAGCAAGTTCTGGCGGAAGCGGCCCGACTTGCCCTTGAGCATGTCGGAGAGCGATTTGAGCGAGCGGTTGCCAGCACCGGTGACGGCGCGGCCGTGGCGACCGTTGTCGAACAACGCGTCCACAGCTTCCTGCAACATGCGTTTCTCGTTACGGATGATGACCTCGGGGGTCTTGAGCTGGAGGAGGTTCTTCAACCGGTTGTTGCGGTTGATGACGCGCCGGTAGAGGTCGTTAAGGTCCGACGTGGCGAAACGTCCGCCTTCGAGCGGCACGAGGGGGCGCAAGTCCGGCGGAATCACCGGCAGCACCGTGAGAATCATCCACTCAGGACGGGTCTTCGAGCCGATGAAGCCCTGATGGAGCTTGATCCGCTTGGCGAGCTTCTTGCGAATCTGCTTGGACTTCGTCTCCGTCATCGCGATTTCCAACTCGCCGATGATCTTCGGCAAATCGAGCCGGGCCAATCCGTCGCGCACGCCTTCCGCACCGATCTTGGCGATGAACGCATCCGCACCGTAAGTTTCCTTGGCTTCGCGATATTGGTGCTCGCTGAGAAGCTCGTTCTGCTTGAGCGGCGTGTTGCCGGGGTCAATGACCAGATAGTCTTCGTAGTAGATGACCCGCTCGAGGTTGCGCGCGGTCATGTCGAGCATGAGGCCGAGGCGTGAGGGCATGCACTTGAAGAACCAGATGTGCGAGACCGGCACGGACAGCTCAATGTGGCCCATGCGCTCGCGGCGCACGCGGGCCAGCGTCACCTCGACGCCGCAGCGGTCGCAGACGACGCCGCGATGCTTGATGCGCTTATACTTGCCGCACGAGCACTCCCAATCCTTTACGGGACCGAAGATGCGCTCGCAGAACAGGCCACCTTTTTCGGGCTTGAACGTGCGGTAGTTGATGGTCTCGGGATTCTTGACCTCACCCTTGGACCAGGTGCGCATGATCTCCGGGCTGGCGACGGTGATGCTGACGTAATCAACCAGGTTGACCTTGTCCAGGCCGAGCAGTTCGCGGGCGGTGTCTTTGGCGCTAATCATAATGTTTAGTGCGTGGGTTGTTACGTTGAATCAGAGAGCAGCGAGCATCGCCTGCGGGTTGGGGGAGTGCGCGGCCTGGTCCACCGGGTTGCTGTAGCCGACCTTCACATCGAGACCGAGTGATTGCATTTCCTTCACAAGCACGTTGAACGACTCGGGCACGCCAGCCTCGAGGGCGTTGTCGCCCTTGACGATGGCCTCGTAGATGCGGGTGCGGCCCTGCACGTCGTCGGACTTCACGGTCAGGAGCTCCTGCAACGTGTAGGCCGCGCCGTAGGCTTCCATCGCCCACACTTCCATTTCGCCGAAGCGCTGGCCGCCATACTGCGCCTTGCCGCCCAGCGGTTGCTGGGTGACGAGCGAGTAGGGACCGACAGCGCGGGCGTGAATCTTGTCCGCAACCAAGTGGCCGAGCTTCATCATATAGATGTAGCCAACGACAATCTCCTGGTCGAAGGGCTCGCCGGTGTGACCGTCGAACAAGTTGGCCTTGCCGTGCTCGCCGACGAGCACCTGGCCGACTTCCTTCTTGTGCAAATCGCCGGCTTCCTTGAGGTAGCCGCGGATTTCCTTTTCCTTGATGCCGTCGAAGACGGGCGTGGCGAACTTGAGGCCGAGGAACTTCGCGGCCCAGCCCAAGTGGGTCTCGAGGAGCTGCCCGACGTTCATACGCGAGGGCACGCCCAGCGGGTTCAAGACGATGTCCACCGGTGTGCCGTCTGCGAGGAACGGGAGGTCTTCCTCGGGCACGATCTTGGCGACGACGCCCTTGTTACCGTGGCGACCGGCCATCTTGTCGCCGACCGAAAGCTTGCGCTTGGAGGCGATGTAAACCTTCACCTGCTTGATCACGCCGGGGTCAACGTCCTCGCCGGATTCGGCGCGGCCGACTTCCTCGTCGTGCTGCATCTGCAACTCGTCGAATTTCTTCTTAAACTGGCCGATGATCTCGTTGATCTTGTTGCGGATCGGCGACGGGTCGATCTCGATCTTGTCATAGACCTGCGCCAGCTTGCGCAGCAGCGTCTTGGTGATCTTGCGGTTCGCCGGGATGATGATCTCGCCGGTCTGGGCGTTGGTCACGTCGAGCGGGATTTTTTCACCGAGCAGGATGTTCGAGAGTGCCTCGGTGAGTTGGTCACGGAGGGTCTCGATCTTGCCCTTGTATTCCTCGTCCACGACCCTCTGCGCGCGCTTGGCGTCCTTGTCCTCGGGCTTGATCGGGGAGCTCATGTCGGCCGGCTTCTTCGAGGAGACCTTCACGTCCATGACCATGCCGTAGGTGCCGGAGGGAACCTTGAGAGAGGTGTCCTTCACGTCGGCGGCCTTCTCGCCGAAGATCGCCCGGAGCAGGCGCTCTTCCGGCGCGAGTTCCGTCTCGGACTTCGGAGTGATCTTGCCGACGAGGATATCGCCGGGCTTGACCTCTGCGCCGATGCGGATGACGCCGTCGGGTCCGAGGTTTCGCATCGCCTCTTCGCCGAGGTTGGGGATGTCGCGGGTGATTTCCTCAGGCCCGAGCTTGGTGTCGCGGGCGCCCACCTCGAACTCATCAATGTGGATGGAGGTGAACACGTCGTCCTTCAGGATGCGTTCGCTGATCAGGATGGCGTCCTCGAAGTTGTAGCCGTTCCACGGCATGAACGCGACGAGCACGTTGCGGCCGAGGGCGAGTTCGCCGCCGTCTGTGCAAGGGCCGTCAGCAATGATCTGGCCCTTCTTGATCGTGTCGCCCTTGGCGACGAGAGGCTGCTGGTTCACGCAGGTCGCTGCGTTGGAACGCATGAACTTGCGGAGGCGATAAATCCACACGCCGTCTTCCGGCGCGTGCTTGAGCTTCTTCTTCGAGTCGGGAATTTTCCCGTCCTTCGTGATGATGATCTGGTCGCCCGAGACGGAGGCAACTTTGCCAGCCTCTTCGGCGATCAGCACGGCGATGGAGTCACGCGCCACGCGCTCTTCCAGACCGGTGGCGACGAACGGCGCCTCGGTGATCAGCAGCGGCACTGCCTGGCGCTGCATGTTCGAACCCATCAACGCGCGGTTCGCGTCGTCATGCTCAAGGAAGGGGATCAACCCGGCAGCCACGGACACGAGCTGCTTGGGCGACACATCCATGTAATCCACTTCGCTGGGCTCCATGTCCACGAAGTCGCCCTTGCGGCGGCAGGTCACGCGATCGGAGGTGAAATGGCCCTTGTCATCGAACGGCGCGTTGGCCTGCGCGATGGTGAAACCTTCCTCGCGGTCGCCCGTGAGGTAGTCCAGTTCGCCGGTCACACGGCCCTTCACGACTTTGCGGTAAGGCGTCTCAATGAAGCCGAAGTCGTTCACGCGCGCAAAAGTCGCGAGCGAGGCGATGAGGCCGATGTTCGGGCCTTCGGGTGTTTCAATCGGGCAAATGCGTCCATAGTGCGACGGATGCACGTCGCGGACTTCGAAGCCCGCGCGGTCGCGCGAAAGTCCCCCGGGTCCGAGCGCCGACAAGCGGCGTTTGTGAGTCAACTCGGCGAGCGGGTTGATCTGGTCCATGAACTGCGAGAGCTGCGAGCGACCGAAGAAGTCGCGCACGACGGCGGAGAGCGCCTTGGGGTTGATGAGCTTCGCGGGCGTCATCGTGTCCACTTCCTGATCGAAGAGCGTCATGCGCTCCTTGACGAGGCGCTCGGTGCGGGCCAGACCCACGCGGCACTGGTTCGCGAGAAGTTCGCCCACGGTGCGGACGCGGCGGCTGCCGAGATGGTCAATGTCGTCCACGCTCCCCTGGCCCTTCTTGAGCTTGAGGAGATATTTGGTGGCGTGAACCAAGTCCGCCTTGGTGAGAATGCGCGAGGTCGCGGTTTCACCGAAGTTGAGCTTCTGGTTGATTTTGTAGCGGCCCACGCGGCCTAGGTCGTAGCGCTTCGCGTCGAAGAACAGGCGCTTGATGAGCGCACGGGCGTTGGCGGCAGTGGGCGGATCGCCGGGACGGAGGCGGCGGTAAATGTCCTTGAGCGCCTCTTCCTCGTTCTTGGTCGGATCTTTCTTAAGGCACTTGATGATGATGCCGTCGTCCACCGAGATGTCCACGACCTTGATCTTGGTCACACCCAGTTCGGCAATCTGCTTCACAACTGCCTTGGAAAGCGGCTCGAATGCACGGGCGACGACGATGTTCTTGTCGGCGTCAATCGCGTCCTCGACGAGGACCTTGTTGGCGATGTCTTCAAGGCCTTCGGCCTTCTTCACCGACAGCTCCTCGATGTCGTAGAACATCTTGATGACTTCCTCGTCGGTGCCGCGGATCACGTCCTTCTTGGGCTTCTCGTCGCCGTCGAGGAATGCGAGCGCACGGAAGAGCGTGGTCGTCAGGAATTTCCTGCGGCGCTTTTTGCGGTCGAGATAGACGTAAAGCATGTCGCTCGTGTCGAACATTGCCTCATACCACGAGCCGCGGTCTGGGATGATGCGGAAGCTGTGGAGCTTCTTGCCGTTCGGGTGGATGGTCTCCTCGAAGGCCAAACCGGGAGAGCGGTGGAGCTGGCTAACGATGACGCGCTCGGCCCCGTTGATGACAAAAGTGCCTTGCGGGGTCATGAGCGGCAGTTCGCCCATGAACACCTTCTCCTCTTTCGCCCCGCGTGCCTCGTCGCGAAGGCGGAAGGTGACGTGGAGCGGCGCGCCGAAGGTCAGGCCCTCGCGGATGCTGTCGAGCCAGGAAAGCTTGGGGTCGCCAATCTCGAAGCCGGTGTATTCGAGAACGGTCTTGCCATCGTAGCTCTCGATGGGAAAGACCTCGTTGAACACGGCTTGCAGCCCGAGGTTCTTGCGCTTGGCAGGCGCCACCTGCGTTTGCAGGAACTCCACGTAGGAGTTGACTTGGATTTCGATCATGTTCGGCGGCACAAGGGGTTCCTTGATCTTGCCGAAGTTGATGCGTTCTGCGTGGCGCGTTGGCATTTTGTTTATTCGAGCTGGTCCGGCATCGGCCGGACATTTTCATTACGGGACGAAAAGAGGCAGGCTTCCGGGTCACCCCCGGAAGTCCGCCAAAATATCAAAACTATTTCTGCAACAAATCGGGCTGCTGCGCCATTCATTCCTCCCTCGGGAGGAAGAGCGGACGGCGGCACAGGGGCCGCCGCCCGCCTGAATGACAATGCTTACTTGAGTTCGACCTTCGCGCCGGCTTCTTCGAGCTTCTTCTTGGCGGCTTCGGCTTCAACCTTATTGACGCCTTCGAGGACGGGCTTCGGAGCCCCCTCGACCAGCGCCTTGGCCTCAGCGAGACCCAGACCGGCCTTGACCTCGCGGACGGCCTTGATGGTGCCAATCTTGTTGGCGCCGGCTTCCTTGAGAATCACGTCAAAGGTGTCCTTGACTTCAGCGGGGGCAGCAGCAGCAGCGCCACCACCAGCAGCGGCGACAGCCACGGGAGCGGCAGCGGTCACGCCCCACTTGCCTTCCAACTGCTTCACGAGGTCGGCGGCTTCCAAAACGGTCAGCGCGCTCAACTCATCAACCAACTTTGCGATATCAGCCATGTTACCTTTCTTTAGTCTCGTCGCCCCCGGAGCCCCGGAGATTTGAGCCAGCAGCCGCTGACCGACGATTCACTCTGTTTGTTTCGTTGTTTGTTTTCCCTGTCCGCAACAGCGGACAGGAGATTGTTCAGGCAGCCTTCTCGGACTTGGCCTTGATGACGCGCGCAAGCTGCGAGGCGGGCGTGCTGATGAGGGCGACGAGCTTCTGGGCCGGGGCTTGCAGCACCCCGAGCAACTTGCCACGCAGGACTTCCAGCGACGGCAGGTCGGCGAGGGCGAGGAGGTCGGCGCTTTCGAGACGCTTATTGCCAAGGTGGCCGAACTTGAGCTTCGGCTTCTCGAACTCGGCGGCGAATTTCTTGAGCGTCTTCGCGGCGGCAGAGACATCCTTCTGGCCGGTCACAACGGCGATCTGCCCAGTGAGCGCGCCCGAGAGGTCGGCGATGCCGGCTTCCTGGGCGGCTATGCGGAAGATGCTGTTCTTGACGACGTGCGCCTCGGCCCCGCCCTTGCGGAGGCGGGTGCGCAGTTCGTTGAAGTGCGTCACGGTCAGGCCCGTGTAGTCCACTACGATGAAAAACGGCGAGGCATTAAGCCGGGCGACGTATTCGCTGGTGATGAATTTCTTTTCGGCACGCATGGTAGGTGTCCTGTTAAAGGTTTAGGCGGCGGAGGCGACGAACTCGCGGGTGTCCACGCGGACGCCCGGACTCATGGTGGCCGAGATGGTGCAACTCCGAAGAAACACGCCCTTCACGCTGGCGGGACGCGCCTTTGCGATGGCCTCGATGACGGCACGGGCGTTCACTTCAATTTCCTCCGGCTTGAACGCCGTTTTGCCGACGGGAACATGGATGTTACCGGCTTTATCCACCTTGAACTCGACGCGGCCTGCCTTCACTTCTCTGACCGCCTTGGCGGTGTCCTCGGTCACGGTGCCAGTCTTCGGATTGGGCATGAGGCCGCGCGGTCCGAGGACTTTGCCCAACTTGCGGACTTCCACCATCGCCTCAGGCGTGGCAACCGCGATATCGAAGTCCACCCAGCCTTCAGTGCACTTCTTGATCATGTCGTCAAAGCCGACGAACTCCGCGCCAGCCGCACGCGCGGCATCCGCAGTGGCGCCGGGCTTGGCGAACACGAGCACACGGACGTTCTTGCCGGAGCCGTGTGGCAGCGGGACGGTGCCACGGACCATCTGGTCGCTCTGCTTCGGGTCCACGCCGAGGCGGAAGGCGAGGTCAATGGTCTCGTTGAATTTGGCCTTCTCGAACTTGATGAGAACCTGAACGGCCTCCTTGAGGGGAAGCAACTTCAGGCCTTCGACCAACTGTGCGTTTTTCTTGTAGCGTTTGCTGGGCATTTGGTTTGGTGCGGTGCAAGCGGACGCAGAGCGCCCTCCCGCGTTTTGGTTCAACCGACGACTTCAATTCCCATGCTCCGGGCGGTGCCGGAGATGAGGCGGATGGCAGCCTCCTCGCTGTTCACGTGGAGGTCTTTCTGCTTCATCTTGATGATTTCGAGAATCTGCTTGCGCGTGACCTTGCCGACCTTGTCTTTGTTCGGCGTCTTGGAGCCGGACGCGACGCCTGCGGCCTTCTTGAGCAGGATGGAGGCGGGGGGTGACTTGTAAAGGAGCGTGAAAGACTTGTCCTGATATACCGTGATGATCACGGGGATGATCAGGCCAGCCTGATCCTTCGTGGCGGCGTTGAACTCCTTGCAGAAGGCCATGATGTTCACGCCGTGCTGGCCGAGCGCGGGGCCGACGGGCGGGGCGGGATTCGCCTGACCGGCGGGGATGGCGAGCTTGATGGATCCGGTTACTTTCTTTGCCATAGGGTGATGAAAATGCTGTCGTTACTGTCGCTGGAGTGACGCGTGTTACGCCTTCTCGACCTGCCAATACTCGAGTTCCACGGGTGTATTGCGCCCGAAAATGTTGACGGTTACCTTCAATTTGCCGCGCGCCGGGTCAATTTCCTCGATTGCGCCGCTGAAGTTCAGGAACGGGCCATCATTGATCTTGATGGTCTCGCCCACCTCGAAGTTGACCTTCGGCTTCTCCGTGTCCTCGGACTGCGAAATTTGCTCCTTGATGACCGCCATCTCATCGCGACTCACGGAGATGGGGCGGTCGCCGCCGACAAAGCCGATGATGCCGGTCGTCTCGCGTATGAAATACCACGGGCGGTCCAGTAAGCGGCGGTTCTCGTCCAGCAGCACCATGTCAATATAAACGTAGCCGGGATGCAGCTTGCGGTTCGTGACAGTCTTCTTCTGGTTCCGAACCTCGACGACCTTCTCCATGGGGACCAGGACTTCCTTGATGAATTCCTGCATCTCCTCGGCCTTGATACGTTTCTCGATGTTGTCCCGGACCTTGAGCTCCTGACCGGACAATGTATGAATGGCGAACCACTGGCTTTGCATGGCGTGCGTTTCGTTAAAAGTTGTTGTTCAGCAGGACAATCATCTGGCTGATGATGAAATCCACACCGACAGTGAACACAGCCACGAGGGCGGTGCTGACAAGGACCACGACCGTCGAGCCCTTCAGCTCCTCACGCGTCGGCCAAGTGCATTTGCGCAATTCGACCTTGGTCTCATCCACGTAATTGCCCAACCGGAGCAGGTGGCCCTTCTGCCATGCCCAGAAGAACACGGCGACGGCCACACCCAGCAGAATGTATTGCAATGTGCTCACGACTTTAACTTCGACTGCGTCATCCGGCTTGGCGGAGGGGGAGGGATTCGAACCCCCGTCGGGCGTTAACCCGAAGCGGTTTTCAAGACCGCCGCGATAGACCACTCTGCCACCCCTCCAGCGCCGGCTGGCAGGGCGTGAGGGACTCGAACCCCCAACCAACGGTTTTGGAGACCGCTACTCTACCAATTGAGCTAACGCCCTAGTGCCATTCGGATGTTGTTTCTGTTTATAGAGACGGAAATGGAGACGGGGCTTGGGCCCGCGCTCCCGGTTGATTGGTCAGGTTCAGACCACGGCGACGATTTCGCTCACGCGACCCGCGCCGATGGTGCGACCACCTTCGCGGATGGCGAAGCGCTGGCCCTTTTCCATAGCAACCCCGACGATGAGCTCAATGTCGACGGAGACGTTATCGCCAGGCATCACCATTTCCACACCCGCGGGGAGGGACACGTTACCAGTCACGTCCGAAGTGCGGAAGTAGAACTGCGGGCGATACTTGTTGAAGAACGGCGTGTGGCGGCCGCCCTCGTCCTTGGTGAGGACGTAAACCTCAGCCTTGAACTTGGTCTGGGCCTTGATGCTGCCGGGCTTGGCGAGCACCATGCCGCGCTCGACGTCTTCCTTCTTGGTGCCGCGGAGGAGCACGCCGACGTTTTCACCGCAACGCGCTTCGTCGAGCAACTTGCGGAACATTTCGAGGTCGGTCGCGGTCGTCTTTCGCGTCTCCTTGATGCCGATGATCTCGACTTCATCCATCTTCTTGATGATGCCGCGCTCGACACGACCCGTCACAACGGTGCCGCGACCTTCGATGTTGAACACGTCCTCGATGCACATGAGGAAGGGCTTGTCGACCTCACGCACCGGCTCGGGAATGAACGTGTCAACTGCGTTGAGCAAGTCCTGAATTGCCTTCTCGCCTTCCGGCGTGCCAGCAAGCGCGGCGGAGGAACTGCCGCGGACGATCGGGGTGGTTTCCCCCGGGAATTGATACTTTGTGAGCAGGTCGCGAATTTCCATCTCGACGAGGTCGAGTAGCTCCGGGTCGTCCACGAGGTCAACCTTGTTCAGGAAAACCACGACGGACGGCACGCCGACCTGGCGGGCGAGCAGGATGTGCTCGCGCGTTTGGGGCATCGGGCCGTCAGCGGCGGAGACAACAAGAATGGCGCCGTCCATCTGGGCCGCACCGGTGATCATGTTCTTGACGTAGTCGGCGTGGCCGGGGCAGTCCACGTGCGCGTAGTGGCGCAACTCGGACTCGTATTCGACGTGCGACGCCGCGATGGTCACGGTCTTGTTCTCGTCGCGCACCGTGCCGCCCTTGGTGATGTCGGCGTAGGAAATTGCGGGGGCCAAGCCCTTACGGTGTTGCACAGCGACTAAGGCCGCCGTGAGGGTGGATTTGCCATGGTCAACGTGGCCGATAGTGCCGACGTTGACGTGGGGTTTGGTCCGTTTAAACACTTCTTTTGCCATTGCGATGTTCTAGTTAATGGTTTGACTCTGCTGCGATATCCGACCGTTACCGACCGGCCTAAATTCTGGAGCCCATGACCGGGGTTGAACCGGTGACCTCGTCCTTACCAAGGACGTGCTCTGCCAACTGAGCTACATGGGCGAAATCACTTTCACCCGTTGGTCCCACATTTCCCCGTCAGGGGAGAAAAAAACCATCGGCCCCGTTTGCCCCGCTGTCGAAACCCGGGCCGATGTGCTCTTAAAACTTCTGACGATTCTTGTGAACCGGGCGCACAAACTATGCCGCAGCGAAAAAGAGTCAACATTTTTTCTGGACACTTTTGTTCCGGACGCACGGTTGCAGCCCCGCTGTGGGTAAAAATCCTTCGATTCGCTAATTGAACTGCTCCGGGCGCTGGGCCGGCCGAAATTGGAATCGCACCGGAAACTGTCGAAACCTGAATTGTGCCACCCAAGCCAACGCCTTCGGCCGGAATTGCCGATTGACTTTTGGTCGCTGGAAAATTGCAATCCTGCGAGACAGCGATGAGTTCACTACCCGCCCGCGACTTCACCAATCCCCGCGCCAAGCACGGCTTTCAGGGGCGCACCTGCTCCGTCACCGGCGTCGGGGCCTACTTGCCCGAGCGGGTGGTTACCAACGCAGACTTGGAGAAGTTAGTCGAGACGACGGACGAGTGGATCACCAGCCGCACGGGCATCAAGGCGCGCCGCTTCGCCGCGGACGATGAATTTTGCTCCGACCTCGCGGCCAAGGCCGCCGAGCGCGCGATGGCTCAGGCCGGGGTGACTGCGGACCAGATTGATCTCATCATCGTCGCCACCATCACGCCAGACATGCCGTTCCCCTCCACGGCGTGCCTCGTGCAGCACAAGATTGGGGCGAAGCGCGCGGCGGCGTTTGACCTCGAAGCGGCCTGCTCAGGCTTCATTTACGCGCTGGAGGTCGGGCAGCAGTTCATCATGTCGCGCACCAGCGAGTGCGTGCTGGTGATCGGCGCGGAGAAGCTCTCGTCCATCATTGACTGGAAGGACCGCACGACGTGCGTGCTCTTCGGCGACGGCGCGGGCGCGGCGATTTTGCAGCACCGTCCCGACTCGCACGGCTTGCTCACCGCCTGCATGGGCGCGGACGGCGGGAAGGCCGGACTGCTCTCCCAACCGGGTGGCGGCTGCCGCTTTCCTGCCACGCACGAGAGCGTGGACCAGCGGTTGCATTTCCTAAAAATGGACGGCAAGGAGGTTTTCAAAAACGCCGTCAACGCCATGTGCACCGCCGCGCGCGAGGCGCTGTCGCGCTGTGAACTCACGATCAGCCAGATCAAGTGCGTCATCCCCCACCAGGCCAACCAGCGCATCATTGATGCTGTGGCCGAGCGGTTGGACGCGAAGCCGGAGCAGATGTTTGTGAACCTCGACAAGTATGGGAACACCTCTGCTGCCAGCGTGGCCATCGCGCTGGATGAAGCCGTGAGCACGGGCAAGATTCAGCGCGGCGACCTCGTGCTGCTCGTGGTCTTCGGCGCGGGCCTGACGTGGGGCGCGGCGGTGATCGAGTGGTGACGCCCGCCGTCGGCTACGACTTGGCGGCAAGAAACGCGCGGACCTGGGCGAGGGCTTCCTCGACTTTCACCAACTGCACGGCCCCGCCGCGCGGCTTGAGTTCCACTTCTCCGTTCGCCAGCGACTTCTCGCCGATGCTGACACGGAGGGGGAAGCCCACGAGGTCGGCGTCCTTGAACTTCACGCCCGGACGCTCGTCGCGGTCGTCGAGGATGACTTCCACGCCAGCAGCGGTGAGTTCGGCGTAAATCTTTTCGGCGAGTTGCATCACGGCGGAGTCCTTCGCCACGGCGAGCGGAGTGATGCACACAGCGTAGGGTGCGACGGCCAGCGGCCAGACGATGCCGTCCTTGTCGTTGCACTGCTCAATGACGGCCTGCATCGTGCGCGTGACGCCGATGCCGTAGCAGCCCATGACGCAGGGCTTGGATTTGCCGTCGGCGTCGAGGAAGTAGGCGTGGAGCTTCTCGCTGTATTTGGTGCCCAGCTTGAAGACATGGCCGACCTCGATGGCACGCTGCATTTTGAGCGGCTTCGCGCATTTGGCGCAGGGCTCCCCAGCGGTGACGGTGCGGAGGTCAAACCACTCGGTCACTTTGATGTCGCGCTCGATCGAGACGCTGCGGAGATGGAAGCCATCCTCGTTCGCACCGGTGGTCATGTCGTTCGCTCCGCGCAACCGTTCGTCGGCGAGTATCTTCACCGTGGCAGGGACGTTGAGGACCGCGCCGAGAGAACCGGGCTTCGCGCCGAGGGTGGCCGCGCATTCCTCCGGCGTCGCCGGACGGGCGGCGAGCGCGCCGGTGCGGGCGAGGAACTTGGTCTCGTTCAACTGGTCGTCTCCGCGAATCAGGATGAGGACCGGCTGGCTATCGGCGACATACACGAGCGTCTTGATCTGGCGGTTCGCCGGCACGCTGTAAGGCGCCTTACTCAAGGCCTCGATGGTGACAACGCCGGGCGTGGCGAACTGCTCAACGCCCGCGCCAATTTCACGCGCCGCGGTCTTCGGAATTCCGCTGGTAGCTTTCTCGATGTTCGCCGCGTAGCCGCACGCCTCGCAGTAAACCACCTCGTTCTCGCCAGTCACCGCAGGCACCATGAACTCATGCGAGTAGTTGCCGCCGATGACGCCAGTGTCGGCCTCGACCGGGAAGTTGCGCAGGCCGCAGCGGTTGAAGATGCGCGTGTAGGCGTCATACATCCGCTGGTAGCTGGCCATCGCGCCCTCGTCGCTGGAGTCGAAGGAATAGGCGTCCTTCATGATGAATTCCTTCGCGCGCATGAGGCCGAAGCGCGGGCGGATTTCGTCGCGGAACTTCACGCTGACTTGGTAGAAGTTCACCGGCATCTGCCGGTAGGAATTGAGTTCGCCCGCTGCCAGCGTGGTGATGACCTCCTCGGCGGTGGGGCTGAGAATCCATTCCTTGTTCGAGCGGTCCTTCGCCTTGTAAAGCACATCGCTGGCGGTCTCGTAGCGGCCCGATTGCCGCCAGATGTCGGTGGGCTGGAGTGCGGGCATGAGCACTTCGATCGCCCCCGCGCGGTTCATTTCCTCGCGGATGAGATTCTCGATCTTGCGCAGCACGCGCAGGCCGAGCGGCAGGAACGTGTAGAGGCCGCCGGTGAGCTTGCGCACGAGGCCAGCGCGAAGGAGCAGCTTGTGCGAGAGGATTTCCGCGTCGGCCGGGGATTCCTTGAGGGTTGGGATGAAATACTGTGACCAGCGCATGGGAGTTGGGTTCTTTCAGAAAGAAGGCCGCCGAGAATGAGTTCCCGACGGCCTTGAGAATGGTGCGAAGGGCTACTTGACTGTGTTGACCAGCGGCGCGAGCCCCTGGATGCGAACCTCGAGCCGGTCGCCAGACTCGATCGGGCCGACGCCGCTCGGGGTGCCGGTTAGAATGATGTCTCCGGGCAGCAGTGTCATGTTCGTCGAGACGAAGCTGACGATCTGATAGCAGTTGAAAATGAGCTGGCTGGTGTTCGAGTTCTGGCGGAGCTGACCGTTTTGGAAGAGCTGGATGGTCAGGTCATGCGGGTCAATCTTCGTCTCCACATACGGCCCGAGCGGGGTGAAGGTGTCGAAGGACTTGCACCGTGCCCATTGGCTTTCGGAGTTCTGGATGGTGCGGTCACTGATGTCCTCGGCGGCGGTGTAGCCGAAGATGTATCGGGCGGCGGCGGCGGGGGTGACATTGCGCACGCGGCGACCGATGACGATGGCCAGTTCCGCCTCGAAATCGGTGCGATGATTCGGAAATGGGATTTCGACCTTCGCACCGTCGGGAATCAGAGATGTCGGTGCTTTAAGCCAGAAGAGCGGCTCTTTCGGAAGGGGCTTGCCAGACTCGCGCGCGTGGTCAGCGTAATTCAACCCGACTGCGATAACCTTTGAAGGCTGCACCGGGATAAGGGTCTTAATCCCCTTCACCGAGAGCGGCTTCTTGTCGAAGGAGGGCGACCCGAACACATCGCCGTGCAGGCGGAAGAGTTCCCCATCGACAACTTTGGCGTAGAAAATCTCGTCGCCCTTTTGAAATCGTCCGATGGCTGCCATAATCTATCCATCAACCCTAGCAAGCGCGAAGGGTGCCTCGCAAGTTGATTTTTCGGGCATTTTCGGGGATTCTGACAGGGAGAGGATGACTATAGTGAGAACAGGAAGGCAGGCTACGCTCGCCGCCAAGCCTCGGCCGTGGGCTCGACGGAGTCTCGCCCACCAGCTCACTTCTCCAGCAGATACTCCGGCACCTTGATGTCTTTGCTCTTGAGCGCCGGCTCGTTGCCGCGCCACTGGAAGCCGGCCGCCTCGAACTCGCCGCGATTCGCCTTCAGCAAATCCAGCAGCCGCCGCGCGAGCTGGCGGTTGGGCGAACGCTCGCGGACGGCGAAGGGCTGAATCGCCCTCGCGCCCTCGTGCTTGATGGGGAAGAACTCGAGGTGCTCAGCCTGCGGCGCGGCGTTCACGCGATAGACGACGGCAGCCTCCAACCCGCCCGCGCGCATCTGATTGATGAGGAAGTCCGCCGTGGGGACCTCAACGACGACGTTCTTGCGCACGGATTCGAGCAGGCCGGTTTGCTTGAGCATCCCGCGCGTCATGAAGCCGAGCGTGCTTTGCTCGGCGTTGCAGAGGCCGAGCTTGAGGCTGGGCTGCGCGAGGTCGGCGAGGGTCTTCACGTTCTTCGGGTTGCCCTTGCGCACGACGATGCCGATCTCCGTCTCCGTGAGCAGGAAGGCTTCCGGGAACTGCGCGGCGACGGGCGGCACGAAGCATAGGTCGCACGCGTAGTAGGCGTCTGGGAAGCGCGGTGAGGTGGCCGAGTCCATCGTCTTCATCGTGGCGCAAAGCACGCCGCAGCCGTTGAAGACGGTGGTGACGTTCACGCCCTCACGGTCGGCGAACTGTTTCAGGAGCTTCTCAATCGCCAGCCGGTTGACGCCGCCACTGTAGAGAATCAACTCGGGTTTCTCCGCCCACTTGTCGCCGCCCGCGAGCTGGAATCCGTGCGATTGGAAAACAGCGCCGCCCTGCTCCGGCGCGGCGAGGTAACGCGCGAACTTCAGCGCGGCAGCGGGCTGCGGACAGAACGCGAGGACAGCGGCGCTGGCGTTCTCCACGCGGTCTTTGAGCTCCGGCACTTCCACAGCGACGAGCCCTTTGAACTGCGGGACAGTCGCGTCCCAGAGGATGGCGGCGTCCACGGCGCCAAGGGAAAGGTCGGCAGCAATTTCGGTGACGGTGGGCTTCATCACGGTGGCGCGAGCGGCGAGCTTGGCCCAAGTGTCGCCGAGCGCGGCCTTGGACACGCGTGAGATGCTGGCGGCGTCGGGGTTGGTCAGCGCGAGCTTCACGTCGTCGCGCAGCAGGTCGGCGAGCGCGCGAATGTTCTTGGGGTTGCCCGCGCG
>CAMBZO010000009.1 GCA_945872195.1 Akkermansia muciniphila
GAGCAGCAAGTCGTCGAGCAACTTCTCGCCGCGCGTGGAAAAATCTACGGCGAGCTGGGCAAGGTCATTGTCGGCCAGCGCGCGGTCATCGAGCAGATTCTCATCGCGCTCCTGTCCGGCGGGCATTGCCTCATCACCGGTGCGCCGGGCTTGGCGAAAACTCTCCTCGTCAAATCCATCGCGCAGATTTTCCACCTCAAGTTCTCCCGCATCCAGTTCACGCCGGACCTCATGCCTGCCGACATCACGGGCACGGAGATTCTTCAGGACCAGGAGGGCGGACGCATGATGACCTTCGTGAAGGGCCCGGTCTTTGCGAACATGGTTCTCGCCGACGAAATCAACCGCACGCCGCCCAAGACGCAGGCCGCGTTGCTCGAAGCGATGCAGGAACACCAAGTCACCGCCGCCGGCCACCGGCACGCGCTGCCCGAACCGTTCTTCGTGCTCGCCACGCAGAACCCCATCGAGATGGAAGGCACCTACCCGCTGCCCGAGGCACAGCTCGACCGTTTCATGTTCAACGTCGTGATGGACTACCTGCCCGAGGACGATGAGGTCGCGGTCATCCAGCAGACCACGGCGAACTTGAAGCCCGTCATCGAGCAACTCTTCTACGGCGCGGACGTGCTGCGCTTCCACGAAGTCGTGCGCAAAGTGCCCATCGCCGAGGAAGTCGTCCGCTACGCCGTGCGCCTCGCCTCCGCCTCGCGCCCGAAGCAGAAAGATTCGCCTGCCTTCGTGAACGACTGGGTGAGTTGGGGGGCCGGCACGCGCGCGGGGCAGTTCCTCGTGCTCGGCGGCAAGACCCGCGCCCTGCTCGCCGGCCGCGCCCACGTCACCCGCGAGGACATCGAAGCCCTCGCCGCGCCCGTCCTGCGCCACCGCATCCTCATCAACTACCGCGCCGAGGCCGACGGCGTTACGGTGGACAAGGTCGTCTCGAAGCTGCTTGAACACGTGCGCGCTTCGACTCCGCAATGATTTCCCCCGCCGACCAAGTTGGCCACGCGAGCGGCTCGCTCATTGACCCGCAGGCCCTCATGGCCATCCGCAGCCTGGAGATGCGGGCGCGCGTCGTGGTCGAGGGTTTCTGGACCGGCATTCACCGCAGCCCTTACCACGGCTTCTCCGTCGAGTTCACCGAGTATCGCCAATACACGCCCGGCGACGACCCGCGCTATCTCGACTGGAAGCTCTTCGCCCGCAGCGACCGCTACTTCATCAAGAAGTTCGAGGACGAGACCAACCTGCGCTGCCATGTCCTCGCCGACAACAGCCGCTCGATGAACTTCGGCTCGCGCGGCTACTCGAAGGCCGCCTACGCGAACACCCTCGCCGCCACGCTCGCCTTCTTCCTTCACCAGCAGGGCGACGCCATCGGCGTGCTGACCTTCGACGACCAAATCCGCGAATACCTCCCCGCGCGCCACCGCCCCGGCCACCTCCGCCACCTCATGCTCGCGCTGGAGAAACCGCCCGGCGGTGCCGCCACCGACCTCGCCGCCCCGCTCAAGCGCATCGTCGAAATCGTCCGCAAGCGAAGCCTCATGGTGCTGCTCACGGACCTCCTCGCGCCCATCGCCACGTTGGAAAGCAACCTCGCCACCCTCACCGCCAGCGGCCACGAGGTCGTCGTCTTCCAAGTGCTCGACCCGGCGGAACTCAGCTTCGACTTCGCCAAGGCCGCGCTCTTCCGCGACCTCGAATCGGGCCGCGAACTCTACATTGACCCCGACGCCGTCCGCGCCGACTACCGCCGCCAGTTCGACGCCCACTGCGCCGCCGTCGAAGCCACCTGCGCCAAGCTCGGCATCGTCCTCCGTCGCCTCACCACCGACCAACCGCTGGAGCTCGCGCTCTTCGACTTCCTCCGCGAGCGCATGAACCGCGGCAAGCTCGTCAAGCGCCACGCTGCATGAGTTTCCTCACGCCACTCTTCCTGCTCGGCGCGCTCGCGGTCGCGCTGCCGGTCATCTTCCACCTCATCCGGCAGACCTCGAAGGAACAGACCGAGTTCAGCTCGCTGATGTTCCTGCTGCCCGTGCCGCCGCGCGTCACGCGGCGCAGCCGGCTGGAGCACCTGCTGTTGCTCCTGCTGCGAAGCCTCGTGGTTTGCCTGCTGGCGTTTGCCTTCGCGCGGCCCTTCCTGCCGAAGGCGGCATCCACGGACCTGCCCACCGGTCCCGGCAAGCGCGTCGTCGTGCTCGTGGACACCAGCGCGAGCATGCGGCGCGAGGGGCTTTGGGCTGATGCTCGTGCGAAGGCGGAAGCCGTGGTCCGCGCCGCCGCGCCGGAGGATACCGTGGCTGTCTTCGCCTTCGACCGCGAGGTGCGCCGGCTCGTGACCTTCGAGCAATGGACTGCCGCCGCTGCCGGCCAGCGCGCGGAGTTGGCAGTGGACGCGCTCAAGAAAACTTCTCCTGGCTGGAACGGCACTCAACTCGGCCAAGCCCTCGTCGCCGCTGCGTCGGCACTTGAGGACACCCGCACCGACAACGCCCAGCAACCCGCGCGCGGCCCGCGCCAGGTCGTGCTCATCAGCGACTTGCAGGAAGGCAGCCGGCTCGACGCACTCCAAGCCTACGAGTGGCCCAAGGGCACCGAGCTTATTATCGAGCCGCTCAAGGCCAAGAAGCCCACCAACGCCGGCCTCCAGCTCATCGCCGACACTGACGAGAACGAGAAAAAGCCCGGCGAAGCCATCGCCCGCGTCCGCGTGAGCAACTGCTCCGACGCCAAGCGCGAGCAGTTCCAGGTCGGCTGGTCGGACGGCAAGGAGTTCGTCGGCAAGCCGCAGGACATCTACGTGCCGCCGGGCCAGAGCCGTGTCGTCGCGCTCAACGCGCCGCCGCTCGGAGCCATTGCCGAGCGCGTCCTCCTGCGCGGCGACGAGGAGGCGTTCGACAACTCCCTCGCGCTCATCCCGCCCGAGGCCGCGCGCGTCAGCGTGTTGTATCTCGGCGGCGAAGCGGCCACGGACACCGCCGAGCCGCTCTACTTCTTGGAGCGCGCTTTCCCGGCCACGCGCCGGCAAATCGTCCAAGTCATCCCACGCACGCCGTCCGCCCAGTTCCTCCCCACCGATGCCGACGCTCCGCTGGTCATCGTCACCGACGCCTTGCCCGACGAACGCACCGCCACCGTCCGCCGCTTGCTGACCGACGGCAAAACCGTTCTCGTCTCGCTCAAGAATCGGAACGTCGCGCGCACGCTGGCCGGATTGCTCGGCAAGGAATCCGTCTCCGCTGACGAGGCAAAGGTGCCGTCCTACGCGATGCTCGCGGAGATTGATTTCCAGCACCCGCTCTTCGCGCCGTTCGCCGACCCGCGCTTCAGCGACTTCACCAAGATCCACTTCTGGAAGTATCGCCGCCTGGACGCGACGCAGTTCCCCGGCGCGCGCGTCGTCGCGAAGTTCGACACCGGCGACCCTGCGCTGCTGCAAGTGCCCGTCGGCAAAGGCACGCTCTACGTCCTCGCGACCGGTTGGCAGCCCGCCGACAGCCAGCTTGCGCTCTCGTCGAAGTTCCTGCCGCTGCTCTTCTCGCTGCTGGAGCAGGCCGGCGGCCTCCGCCCGCAGGTCACGCAGCACACCGTCGGCGACACCGTCCCGCTCGCCGCCACCAACGCCGCCGTGCGCGTGACCAAGCCTGATGGCACGAGCCTCACGCTCGGCGCGGGCACTGCCGCCGTCATCCAGACCGACCAACCCGGCATCTACACCGCCGTCAGCGGCGCCCTCACGCAACGCTTCGCCGTGAACCTCGACCCGCTGGAGAGCAAGACCGCGCCGTTGCCGGTGGAGGAGTTGGAACACCTCGGCCTGCCGGTGACCCGCGCCGACGGCAAGACTGCCGTGCAAGCCGCCGAGGCGAAACGCCAGCTCGCGAACACCGAGTTGGAAGGCCGGCAAAAGCTGTGGCGCTGGCTGATTGCCGGCGCGCTGGTGTTCGTGACGTTGGAAACTTTGCTGGCCGGGTGGCTGGCGAAGCGACCTGCCCCTCAACCTTCGGGCGAAACATTATCGCCCGCTGGGCGTCTGTCTTGATACGATGATTGCCCCCCTCCTCAATGAGCACCTGGAGCCGGTCGCGCGTCGCTACCGGCGGCTGCAGCTCTGGCGCGGGCTGGCGATTTGCTGGGCGCTCGCGGGTTTGCTCGCCATCGCGCTCGGGGCGTTCGGGGTGGAATACCGCGTCGGCGTGCCGCTGGTCGGAGTCGTCGCGTTTGCCGCGGCGCTGTGGATGGGCTTCGCCACGCTCTCCGCGAAGGCCGACTCGCACTGGCTCGCGCTGCAAATCGAGCAGCAGCACCCGGAGTTGAAGACGGCCTTGCTCGCCGCGTTGGAGCAGAAACCTGACGCCGATGGCCAGTTCAGTTTTCTCCAACAGCGCGTCATCGCCGAGGCTGTGGTGCATGGGCGGAACCTCGGTTGGACGGACGCCTTCCCGGTGCGGAAGCTCGCGCTCGCGCACGTCTCGCACCTCGCGGCCTTCGCGTTCTTCGTCGCGGCGCTGATGGGGTTGCGGACGAACAGCATCGGCGTCGCCGCTGAACGCGCCGCTGCGAAAGCGGTGTTGGACAACGTCTCCGTCACGCCCGGCGACACGCAGGTCGAGCGCGGCAACAGTCTCGTGGTGCTGGCGAAGTTCGAGGGCAAGCTCCCGCCCGGCGCGACGCTCGTTATCGGCGTGGGCACAAACGTCACGCGGTCCATCGCGCTGACAAAGTCGCTCGACGACCCGGTCTTCGGCGGCTCCGTGCCGGAGGTGAACGAGGATTTTAGCTACCGCGTCGAGTTCGCCGGCCAGCGCACGCGGGACTTCGCGGTGACGGTGTTTGAGCATCCCAAGCTGGAGCGCGCGGATGCGAAGCTGACTTTCCCGGCTTATACGCAGTTGCCGGAGAAGACCATCGAGGACACGCGCCGCATCAGCGCGGTGGAAGGCTCCGCGCTCACCTACACGCTCCAGCTCAACAAGCCGGTGAAGTCCGCGCGGCTGCTGCCCAAGAAGGAGGGCGACATCGTCACGCTGGGAACCGACGCGATGAAGCCCTTCGCCACGCTCACAAACTTCGCGCTCGTGGCCAGCCAGACTTACGCGCTCGAACTCGTGGATGCCGACGGGCGCACGAACAAGGTGTCGGCGCAGTTTGTTTTCGATGCGCTGCGGAATCGCGCGCCGGAGCTGAAGCTCGCCTCGCCGCGCGGCGACCAGCGGGTGTCGGCGTTGGAGGAGATTCAGTTCGCGGGCGAGGTGTGGGATGACTTCGGGCTGCGCGCGTATGGCATTGCGTATTCGCTCGGCGGGGCGGAACCGACTTTGCTGCAACTCGGTGAGAGCGCGTCTGCGAAGGACAAGCGCGGCTTCAGCCATGTGCTCCGGCTGGAGGAGTTGGGCGCGGCCCCGGATCAGCTCGTGGCGTGGTTCGCGTGGGCGGACGATGTCGGGCCGGACGGCGAGGTGCGGCGCACGGCGACGGATATGTATTTCGCGGAGGTCCGGCCGTTCGAGGAGATTTTCCGTCAGGGCCAGGGCGGCGCGGGTGAAGGTGAGGAGGAGGAGAAGGCCGGGAAGAAGGGCAGCGCGAAGGAACAGATGGGCAAGCTCGCCGAGCTGCAGAAACAAATCATCAACGCGACGTGGAAGCTGCGGCGGCAACAGGGCACGGCACTGCCGGTGACGAAAGTTCCGTCGCCATCCAAGGCCACCGCGAAGACCAAAGCCAACTTCGAGTAGTAACCAAACGCACGCTATGAAAGCACCAAGCTCCAAGCACCAAGCTCCAGAGAATTGCCACACACCAACCGCCAAGGCGTTGCTCGCTCAATCTTGCACGGCTGCCGTCGTGTGCGTTGCGCTCGCTGGCGGGTTACTGCTCGCGCCGCCGTTCCTCCTCGCACAGCAGCGTTTGTCGGCCGCGTCAGCGAAGGCTCCGGCGAACTTCCAGGCGGATGCCGGCGTGCTCATCGAGTCGCAGGAGAAGGCGCTGGAGATGGCGAAGGAACTGGCCGAGAAGTCCGAGAACCCGCGGGCGCAGGCCGCGATGGCGGAGGTGGTGAAGCAGATGGAACGGGCGTTGAAGTTGTTGGAGGAGGCGAAGGGTGAGCCGAAGAAGCTGGAGGCGGCGGTTGCGGCGCAGCAGGCGTCTTATCAGGCGCTGCTGAAGCTCGCGGAGCGCGAGTTCAAGGTGAACGAGAAGAAGGGCGGCAAGAGCGGCAAGGGTGGCGAGCAGGGCCGGCAGGGGCAGGTGGACCAGCTCGAGCTGAAGATGAACCAGAACCGTTACGAGCAGCAGAAGCAGGCGCAGGCCGAGGCCAAGCAGTCGCCGGAGCAGAAGGAGAATTTGCAATTCATGAGCCGGCTGCGCGAGCTGGCGCAGCGGCAGGGCGACTTGAACGAGCGGTTGAAGGAGCTGCAGACCGCGTTGCAGGAGGCGAAGAACGAGCAGGAGAAGGAGGAGATTCGCCGTCGCTTGAAGCGCTTGCAGGAGGAGCAGAAGCAGATGCTCGCGGACCTCGATGAGTTGAAGCAGCGCGCCGAGAAGCCGGAGAACCAGCAGCGCATGGCGGACACGAAACAGAAGCTCGACCAGTCGCGCGACGCGGCGCAGAAGGCGGCGGAGCAGATGGACAAAGGCAACGTCTCGCAGGCGCTGGCGAGCGGCACGCGGGCGCAGCGGGACTTGCAGGAGATGCGCGACGACTTGCGGAAGAAGAACGCGAACCAGTTCGCCGAGGACATGAAGCAGCTCCGGCAGGAGGCGCGCGACATCGCGCAGAAGCAGGAGGAGCTGGGCAAGCAGATGACCGCCACGCCGCAGCAGAACAAGAAGAAGTCGCTCACGGAGCCGGATGCGAAGTCGGAGTTGCCGAAGGACTTGAAGGAACAAAACGAGCGGCTGAAAAAGTTCGTCGAGCGCGCTACGGAGATTGCCGAGCAGTCGGAGAACGCGGAGCCGCTGCTGCACCGGCAGCTTTACGACGCTGTGCGCAAGCAGGCGCAGAGCGAGGCGCAGAACTTGAAGGAGACGAAGAACGACTTGGCCCGGCGCGGGATGCTGACGCGCGGGATGTATGACTTGCTGGAAAAAGCGTCGGCGGACGGCGCGACCAAGTCGCTCGAAATCGCGGGCGAGCTGGCGAAGAGCGGGTTGAACAACCCGGCGTCCGCCGTGGAGCAGCGGGCGCGCGCGGGCATCGAGGAGATGCGCAAGGGCGTCGAGCGCGCCGCCGAGAGCGTGCTGGGCGACGAGGGCGAGGCGTTGAAGCAGGCGGCCAAGACGCTCGACAGTCTGGCGCGACAGCTTGAGAGCGAACTGGCGCGCGGCGAGGCGAAGCAGGGCGAGAAGGGCGGCGAGCCAAAGGCTGGCGAGCAGCCGGGCGAGCCGAAGGGCAAGTCAGCACAGGGCGAAGGCAAACAGCCCGGCAAGCAGGCGGGCAAGGCAGGCGCGGGCAAGGCCGGGCAGAATTCCAAGGACGGCAAACAGGGCGAGGCGCAGGTCGGAGCCGAACCCGGTGAGAAGGGTGGCAAGCAAGGTTCCAAGTCGGGACCGGACGGCAAAGAGGGTGAAGGCAAGGAGGGTTCCAAAGCTGGTCAGGGCGGAAAGCAAGGCGAGGGCAAGGAAGGCGGGAAGGCTGGCCAAGGCGGACAGCAACCTGGTGGTAAAGACGGCAAAGACGGAAAGGGCGGGAAACAAGGCGAGCAACCCGGCGAAGGCCAGGGCAAGGGCGGCGGTTCCGGTCAGCAACCCGGTGGCGAGCAGGCTGGCAAGCAGGCGGGCGACAACAGTCCTTCACCCGGCAAGCAGGACGGGAAGCAGGCCAACGGCGGCCAGCGTGGTGGCGGCAATCAGCGCGGCGGCGACCGAGGTGGGTTTGAGGGCATTCTTCCCGCCGGTGTCATCGCCGAGCGCGGCGGGGAGCAGGCCGGTCCTATTACGAGCGAGCGGGGTTACGCGGACTTCAGCGACCGCCTGCGCGACGTGGAGGAGATGGTGGATTCGAGCGAGCTGCGGAACCAGTTGCAGACCGTGCGCGAGCGCCTGCGGGCCGAGCGCGTGGAGTTCAAGCGCACCGGACTGGAGCCGACGAAGTGGGACCTCGTGCGGGTGCAGGTGATGAAACCGCTGGTCGAGGTGCGGCAGCGCATCGAGGAGGAGCTGGCCAAGCGCGACAACCGCGAGGCGATGGTGCCGATTGACCGCGACCCGGTGCCGGGCCGCTTCTCCGAGCTGGTGCGGAAGTATTACGAGAACCTCGGCAAGAGCGATGCGGAGGCGGGCGTTGCGCCGAAGGTTTCACCCAAGTAATTTTCAACCATGAGCACACTGATGGAAATCAAGGCGGCAGCCGAACAAGTGTCTGCCGAAGACCGCTATGAACTGCTGCACTGGCTGGCGGGTTCCGAGGAGATGCGGCGGCGCGAGTTAGAGGAGTTGCGCCGTGCGATTACCGTAGGTGTGGAACAGGCGAACCGGGGCGAACTGGCTCCGCTGGACATTGAGGAAATCAAGACCGAGGGCCGGCGGCGGCTGGGAATCAAGGCTTGATGCACGGCGAAGTCTTACGCACGCCCGAAGCTCGACTGGACCTCTGTGACATCTGGGAATACATCGCCCACGACAATGTGGCTGCGGCTGACCGATTGGTGGATGAGATTGACTCCAAGTGTCGGTTCCTCGCTGGAATGCCGGAACTCGGACGCTTGCGGGAAGAGCTGTCTCCGCGTCTTCGAAGCTGGGTGGTGGGCAACTACGTGATTTTCTACCGCCCCCAACTCAACGGCATTGAGGTCATTCGCGTGCTGCACGGACGACGTAATTTCCCAGCGCTGTTCAACGAATGACCCTCGCCTCCCTCATCTTCTCCGGGCGCGACTGGCTGTTGCCGGTGCTTGTGCTTGCGGGCCTTGGCCTCGCGGCGCTGGTGTGGGGTTACACGCGGGCGGCGGCGGACAAGGGACTACGAGTGACTTGTGCGCTGCTCAAGGTGCTCGGCTTCGTCGCGCTCGCGTTGTGCTTGCTGGAGCCGTTCTGGACGGGACAGCGCGTGAAGCCGGGCGCGAACTTGCTCGCGGTCGTCGCGGACAACAGTCAGGGGATGCAAATC
Source organism: Akkermansia muciniphila (assembly GCA_945872195.1). Lineage (GTDB taxonomy): Bacteria > Verrucomicrobiota > Verrucomicrobiia > Limisphaerales > SXTU01 > SXTU01. The sequence continues at coordinate 9,116 of CAMBZO010000009.1, forward strand.
CACGACCGGGGCAACGCGCAGAGCCGCGGCGAGTTCCTGCGCGACGCACTCGCAGGCAAGGGCGCGGACTGGCTTGCGAAACTCCGCGAGAACTTCGAGGTGCGCGGCTATGTCTTCGACTCGCGGCTCCAGCCCAGCACGGACTTCACGGAACTTAACTTCGACGGGCGCGCTTCCGCCATCGGCAGCGCACTCACCACGTTGAAGGAACGGCTCGGCAACCGCCCCATCGCCGGCATCGTGTTGCTCACCGACGGCAACGCCACGGACATCGCGGGCGAGCTGCCGGACTTGAAGGGCTTGCCGCCGATTTATCCCGTGGTCATCGGGCGCGAGGACGCGGACCGCGACATCGCGCTGGTAAACGTGGGCGTGACGCAGACTTCCTTCGAGGACGCGCCAGTGACGATTCAGGCCGAGGCCACCGCCAGCGGCTACGCGGGCGCGGACGTGAAGGCGGAGTTGCTCGACCGCGCGGGCAAGGTCATCGAGCAGCAGACCGTGCGCGTGAAGGGCAGCAGCGAGACGATGACGTTCCGCTTCCAGTTCAAGCCGGAGCAGAAGGGCGTTTCATTCTATCGCGTGCGTGTCGGGGCGCAGGGCGAGGGCGGGCAGTTTGCCGACGCGAAGGCTTCCGCCGAGGCCACGCTCGCGAACAACACGCGCGTGCTCGCCGTGGACCGGGGGCGCGGGCCGTTCCGCATTCTCTACGCCAGCGGGCGGCCCAACTGGGAGTTCAAGTTCCTCAACCGCGCGCTCGCCGAGGACGACCAGGTCGAGTTGCTCGGGCTGATTCGCATCGCCAAGCGCGAACCAAAGTTCGCCTTCCGGGGACGCGCGGGCGAGTCGAGCAACCCGCTCTTCCGTGGCTTCGGCAATCAGTCGAAGGACGAAATCGAGCGCTACGACCAGCCGGTGTTGGTGCGCCTGAACACGAAGGACGCCGAGGAGTTGAGCAAGGGTTTTCCCGCCACGGCCGAGGAGTTGTTCGCCTACCACGCCATCATCGTGGATGACTTGGAGGCGGAGTTTTTCACGCTCGACCAGAAGTCGTTGCTGCAAAAATTTGTGAGCGAGCGCGGCGGCGGATTTCTCATGCTCGGCGGCGCGGAGACGTTTCACGAGGGGGGCTACTTGCGCACGCCCATCGGCGACATGCTGCCGGTCTATCTCGACCGCACGCCGGACGAGACGGCGCGGGAGAACCTCCGCCTCGGTCTGACGCGCGAGGGCTGGCTCCAGTCGTGGGCGCGCTTGCGCCCGACGGAAGGCGAGGAGAAGGCGCGCCTCGAAGCGATGCCGGGCTTCGCGCTGCTCAACGAAGTGCGCGACCTCAAGCCCGGCGCGAGCAGCATCGCCACCGTGACAGACGCCGCCGGGCGGGTGCACCCGGCGGTGGCGACACAACGCTTCGGCCACGGACGCACGGCGGTCGTGACTGTGGGCGACGTGTGGCGGTGGGGTTTGCGCGAGCCGGAGATGCACGCGGACATGGACAAGGCGTGGCGGCAACTCACGCGCTGGCTCGTGGCTGACGTGCCGAACAAGGTGGAACTCACCGCGCAGCCAAAGAAGGGCGACGCGAACCAAGCCATCGAACTGCGCGTGCGCGTGCGCGACCCGAAGTTCCAACCGCTCGACAACGCGACGGTGATGCTGAACGTGCAGCCCGTCCTCGGCGGCGTGAGCAACGCGCCGGCGATTCGCCTGCCCGCCGAGCCGTCCACGACGGAGCCGGGCCTTTACACCGCCACCTTTGTCCCGCGTGAGACCGGCGGCTACCACGTCGAGGCGACGGCGACGAACAGCGTCGGAGCCGAAGCCGGTCGGGCTGTCGCGGGTTGGACGACGGACTTGGCGGCGGAGGAATTTCGTTCGCTGAAGCCGAACCGCGCGTTGCTCGAAACCATCGCCAAGCAAACCGGCGGTGAGGTCGTGGACATGGGCGCGCTCGGCTCCTTCGCGAGTCGCCTGCCGAGCTTGAAGGCCCCCGTGACCGAGGCGTGGACGATGCCGCTGTGGCATCAGCCGGTGGTCTTCGCCTTCGCGCTGCTGTGCTTTATCGCCGAGTGGGGGCTGCGGAGAAGGAGGGGGTTGCCATGATGCTTGCGAAGCCCCGACGAGAAACTTAGCGTGAACCCCATGACCGCCCTGCAAGAAGTCGAGCAGTTGCTCCCGCGCCTCACGCGCGCGGAAAAGGCTTACTTGGTGCAACTCACCGTGCAGGACATGGGCGACGCGTTCCCCGGTGTTGAGAGTCGGCCCGGCGTCTGTGGAGGCGAGCCGTGTGTCGTGCGGACGCGGATTCCGGTCTGGGTTTTGGAGCAAGCGCGGCGGTTGGGCACGAACGAGTCGGACCTGCTGCGGGCGTATCCCACGTTGCGTGCGGACGACCTTGCCAACGCGTGGGCCTACGTGCGGAGTCACGCTGAGGAAATCACCGCGCAAATCCGCGCCAACGAGGAAGAGTGATGGCGCAGCTCTACTCGAACGAAAACTTCCCCCCTCCAAGTGGTCGAGGAACTCCGTCGGCTCGGGCACGACCTGCTGACGATTCAAGAGACGGGGCGGGCGAACCAATCACTGTCGGACGAGGATGTGCTGAAGTTTGCCACTACCGAGGCGCGTGCGGTCCTGACCTTGAACCGCCGCCACTTCATCCGGCTGCATCAATCAGGCGTGGCACACGCGGGCGTCGTCGCTTGCACATTCGATTCGGATTTCACACGGCAGGCCCAGCGCATTCACGAGGCGATTGCCAGCCTGGCTTCCCTCTCCGGCCAACTGCTCAAGGTCAACCGCCCCGGCTGATGCGATTCCTCTCCGCCATTCTGCTGTTCCTGTTCACCTGCCTGGCGCACGCAGCAGACCCAGTTGCCGACAAACCCAGTCTCTTCGTCCTCGTCGGCGCGGCGGGGGAGGCGGAGTTCGGCAAGCAGTTCGCCGACGCGGCGGCGAAGTGGGCGAAGGTCGCGGACGCGGCGCAGGCGAAGCTCGTGGCCATCGGCTGGAAGGGCGCGGAGACGAATGACCTCGCGCGCTTGCAGGCGGCGCTGGAGGCGGAGGCCAAGGACGGCACCGGCGACGTGTGGCTGGTGCTGCTCGGCCACGGCACTTTCGATGGCAAGGAAGCGCGCTTCAACCTGCGCGGGCCGGACCTCGGCGCGAGTGAACTGGCGGAGTGGCTGAAGCCGTTCAAGCGGCCCGTCGCGGTGGTGAACTGCGCGTCGGCCAGCGGGCCTTTTATCAACAAGCTTGCCGCCCCGGGCCGCATCGTCGTGACCGCGACGCGCAGCGGGCAGGAAGTGAACTTCACGCGCTTCGGCGGGCACTTCGCCGACGCCATGAGTAGCGCGGAGTCGGACTTGGACAAGGACGGGCAGACCTCGTTGCTGGAGGCGTATCTTCTCGCATCGAGCCGGGTCGCGGAGTTTTACAACACCGAGGGTCGGCTCGCGACGGAGCATCCGTTGCTCGATGACAACGGCGATGGACTCGGCACGCCGCCCGACTGGTTTCGCGGCGTGCGCGCGGTGAAGAAGGCGAAGGAAGGCGCGAGCGCGGATGGCTTGCGCGCGCATCAGTTCGTGCTCGTGCGCAGCGAACAGGAGCGGAAGCTGCCGCCCGCCGTGCGCGCGAAGCGGGATGAGTTGGAGCTGACCATCGGCAAGTTGCGCGATGAGAAGGCCGCGATGCCGGAGCCGGAGTATTACAAGCTGCTGGAGCCGATGCTGCTGGACCTCGCGCGGCTGTATCAGTCGGTGAAGTGAGCGGAACACTCTTGTTCCGCAGTGCGGAGGAAATTCAGACCGAGGCCGGCAGACAGGAGTGTCCGCCTCACGGCTTGGCGGCGCGCACCACGGAGAGTCCCTTCAACAAATCCAGGGCGCGGGCCAGCGCTGGGTCGCGCACCTGCGGGGTGGCAACGGAGGGCGTAGTGACGACGGGAGCTGTCTCGGGGTTCTGTCCTTCTTTCATGCGGCGGATTAACTCGGCCTCATTGAGGCGTGCGGGAGAGTCCTGGCCGTGTGCCGCACCTCCGGCAATTACAGCTGAGCGGCCCAAGTTCCGATATGGCTCGGCGTAGAAGGCCCGCTCCTCCTCCGCGCCAACAGTGATGGCGATGTCGGGCCGCAGGCCACCTGCAGGCAATCCCTGTCCGTCGCCGAGCTTCGTTTCACCGGTCGCGATGCGGAGCCGCTGGCCGGTGCTGAGGGTGAAGTCCTTGAACTGCCGCACGCCGCCGGGCGTGCCCGAGCCGATGAGCAGGCCGACTTGGTTCTGCCGCAGCAGGGCGGCGAGCACCTCCGCCGCTCCGCTGGTGTGGCGGTTCACGAGGATGGCGGTCGGCAACTGGATGGCGTTCGTCTTCGCTGTGGCGCGCAGCACCTCGCCCTCTACCGTCAGCAGCACGCGCTCGGTGGCGAGGAAGCGGTCGGCGGTGTGTGCGGCGGCCTTCTGGTCAGAGCCGTTCGCGTAACGTAGGTCGAGGATCAATCCACGAAGCTTCTCGGCTCCACCCAGTTTGGCGAACTCGGATGCCACTGCGTCCTCCAATTTCGCGCCAACGTGGCTGAGGCGCACGTAGCCGTAGATGCCGTCGAACACGGCTGTCTTGCTCACGGCGGGGCCGGTGGGCGCGGGCGGGGTGGGAGACGATTTCTCATCGAGCAGCACCTTGCCGTCGAGCTGGCGGAGGAATGCATCCAGCGCTGTGCGCTCGAACTCCGTTGGGGTGAGGCCACCGAGGTTGGTGCGGACGAGGTCGAGCACCTCTTGGAACTTCGGTGGTGCGCTGGCTGCGGCCGCGCTGGCGAGCGGCAGGGCCAGACACGCGGCGAGTAGGAGTGACTTCATGGTTAATGGCGCGTGCGGACGAACGATGTGAAGCTATTCTGCCAGCAGGTGAGCAGCAACGGCTTTTCGCCCGGGCATCGCAGCACGCACCAAATTCTTCCCGCCGTGACATTGCCCCGCCGGCTGGCTACGGTTTCGCCCAATGTTGCTCCCGGAAAACTCCGGTTCCCGCCCGCGTGCTTGATGAAGACGCTGCACCGCTATGTTGCGCGGCAGGTGCTCGTCACGCTCGCCATGACCGTGGCGGTGTTCACGGGGCTGTTCCTCATCGTCAATGTCCTCAAGGAAATCCTGCCCCTGCTGCTCAGTCCGCAGGTGCCGTTCACGAGCGTGCTTCAGGCGGTCGCCATGCTGCTTCCCTTCGGACTGGTCTTCGCGCTGCCGATGGGGCTGCTGACCGCGACGCTGCTGGTCTTCGGCCGCTTGAGCGCGGATCAGGAACTGACCGCAGTCCGGGCAGGCGGCGTGAGCCTGCTGGCGCTGGTCACGCCGGTCCTGTGGATTGGGGTTCTGGCCAGTGGCTTGTCCGCGTTCGCCAAGTTGGAAATCGCGCCGCGCTGCCGGGTCGCGTTCAAGGAGATGACCTACGCACTCGGCATGGCGCGGCCCACGGCGCTCCTCGTCGAACAGCGTTACATCTCGGACTTCCCGGGCTGGACGATCTACATCGGCAAGCGCCGCAGCGACGCCGAGTTCGAGAATGTGCTGCTCTACGAGATGCGCGGAGGCCAGTTGGTGCAACGCATCCACGCCCGTCGTGCCCGGGTCACGGCGAATCCCGCGCAGCAAGAAATCATCTTCCAACTCTTCGAGGCGGAGATTTTCGGACGCGCACCGACAGGTGCAGGAGGGGGGGGGCCCAATGTCGTGGGTGACCTCAGTCCGGTCTTCTTCGACGAGGCCCCGCCGGTGCGTCTGGATTTGTCCGCCGCCCAACCGTCGCACGGGCAACGGAAGATCAGCGAGATGACGGCCCTCCAACTCTGGGCCGAGCGGCGTGAACTCGAACAGCGCGGCGTGGATGCCACGCCCGTGCTCGTGAACTTGAATCGCCAAGTCTCCTTCTCATTCGCCTGCCTCAGCTTCACCCTCATCGGCATTCCGCTGGGCCTGCGTGGGCATCGCCGCGAGACGAGCTTCGGCATCGCGGCGGCGCTGCTGCTCACGGCGGTCTATTACAGCTTCATCATCCTCGGCCAGTCGTGGGAGACGCGCCCGGAGCTGTATCCGCACCTCATTGTGTGGGTTCCGAACTTCCTGTTCCAAGGCCTCGGCGCGTGGCTGCTCTGGCGGGCGAACCGCAGCCTCTGACCCCGTTTTACAGGTTGACCTTTTGGTGGAGGAGGGTTGAATCGCCACCATGAATCACACCCCTTCGCGCTGCGGCTGCGTCGTCGCATCGCTGCTGCTTGCCGTGCTGATGGCGGCATTTCCCGCCACCGCCGAGGTGAGGCTGCCGGGGGTTTTTTCCGACCACATGGTCCTTCAACGCGACCTGCCGTTGACCTTCTGGGGTTGGGCCGCCGAGGGCGAGATGGTGACGGTGGAGTTTCAAGGGCAGAAGGTCAGCGTAGCCGCGTTCCGGCAGTTGCCGAGTCCGTTGAGCCGCTGGCAGGTGAAGCTCGGCCCTTTCAAGGCCAGTGCCACGCCCGCGTCGCTTGTGGTGACGGGGAACAATCGCGTGGAGCGCAAAAACGTCCTTGTGGGCGACGTGTGGATTTGCACGGGTCAGGCGAACATGGAGTTCCCGCTCAACAAGTCCTCCGACGCCGAGCAGGAACTTCCCGTCGCCATCCACCCGCTCATCCGCTTCTGCACCGTCCCGCGTGCGAAGGGCAGCGAGCCGCTCGGTGACGTTCGGGTCACCTGGCAGGAGTGCCGCTCGCCGGGCGCTTTCTCTGCTGTGGGCTATTACTTTGGGCGCGACTTGCAGAAGGCCATCGGGGTGCCTGTCGGCCTCATCGGAATCTATCAAGGCGGCACTCCGGCGGAGGCGTGGGCCACCCGCGCCACGCTGACCGATCAACCAGATTTGCGCCGCGACTTCGTGGACCGGTTCGACCGGATACGCGCCGACTACGCGTCCGCCGTGCAGAAGTTCAACACCGAGGTCGAGGACTTGAAGAAGCAAGGCAAGCGCCCGGGAAGCCCACCGCCGAAGATCCCCGTGTTGCCCGCGTGGCTGGGCGCGGAGCTGTTCAACGGAATGGTCGCGCCACTCGTGCCGTATGGCATTCGCGGCGTCATCTCGTATCAGGGGGAAGCGAACGCCGATCGCGCCGGTCAGTATCGGCTCCTCTTCCCCGAACTGATCAAAGGCTGGCGGCAGGCATGGGGACAGGGCGACTTTGCGTTTCTCGCCGTGCAACTCGCCCCCTTCGACAAGCACCGCAACCGCACGTTGGAGCAGATCACCGCCACGCCGGAGGACTCCGACTGGGCTCGCCTCCGGGAGGCGCAGTCACTCGCTGCGAAGGCCGTGCCGAACTACGCGCTCGTCGTCACCACCGACATCGGCGCGCAGAACGACCCGACGCCCGCGAAGAAGGACTGGGTCGGCGCGCGGCTGGCGTTGTCAGCGCGGACGGTCGCTTATGGGGAAACCCTCGTCTCCAGCGGCCCGGTCTTCAAAGAGCTGGCCGTGCAAGGCGCCAAAGTTCTTGTGCGATTCGACTCGGTCGGCGCGGGCCTCGAAGCGCGGGGCGGAAAACTCACTGGCTTCGCGGTGTCCGGTGAAGACAAGCAGTTCGTTTGGGCCGACGCGCAGATTCAACCGGACAACTCCGTCCTCGTCAGTTCCGCCGCCGTGCCCAAGCCCGTCGCCGTGCGCTACGGCTGGGCGGACTTTCCCGTTGTGAACCTGTTCAACAAGGACGGCCTGCCTGCGTCGCCCTTCCGCACGGACACCTTTTCAGTTCCGCCTCCGCCCGCCCCGGCGAAGAAGAAGTAGTCCACCGCCTGACCCCAAAGTTGAAGCGCGAAGGAGACGGATTGAGTGTGGAAGAGTGAAGGGTTGAAGCGGCACGCCAAGGCGAACTTTCACTTTCCAATCTGTTGACCCGCCACTAGCGTCCGGCGGAATTAATGATGAAGACTTGCTTGAAACTGACACTCCTCGCTGCGCTCGCCCTCGCTTCCACTGCCACCGCCCAGGTGGACTTCGTGAAGGACATCCAGCCCGTGCTGGAAGTTCACTGCACCAAGTGTCACGGCGAGGACCAGAAGAAGGGCGGCCTGCGCCTGCACACGTTGGCCGACACGCTCAAGGGCGGCGACAGCGGCACGGCGCTCGTGGCGGGCAAGTCGAAGGACAGCCGGCTTTACACGACCACCACGCTGAAGCCCGACGACGATGCTTTCATGCCGCCGCCGAAGGAAGGGCCGTTGCCGAAGGAGCAGCAGGCGAAGCTCCGCGAATGGATTGACGCAGGCGCGAAATGGCCGGCCGGCGTGAAGCTCGGTGTCGCGAAGAAAATCAACTTCGCGAAAGACATCCAGCCCATCTTCGAGTTCAACTGCGTGGCGTGTCATCGCGAAGGCTACGCCAAGGGCGGCCTGCGCATGGACACGCGCGAGCTGACCTTCAAGGGCGGCGATGGCGGCACGGGCGTCGTGCCGTTTCAGGCGGACAAGAGTCCCATCTACACCTCCACCACGCATCCCCTCGACGACGAGCGCGTGATGCCGCCCAAGGCCAAGGACCGGCTTACGAAGGAGGAGATTGAGTTCGTGAAACTGTGGATTCAGCAGGGCGCGGTTTGGCCGGACGGGCTGGTGCTCACGCAAAAGAAGAAGGAAGTCGCCGGCGCGGATGAGAACGAAGTCGTCGCGGGCATTCACAAGTTCATCCTCGCGACGCACAAAGAAAAGACCGCCGCTGAGATGAAGGCTTACACGAACTCCATCGTGGGCACCGAGGTGAGCTACGGGCTGGTGCCGATCCCGGCGGGGCAGTTCGTGATGGGCAGCTCGATGGGCGAGAAGGGCCGCGACGCCAACGAAGGCCCGGAGCGCACCGTGAAGATTTCCCCGTTCTGGATGGGCACGCACGAGATCACTTGGAACGAGTTCGAGCTGTTCATGTATATCGACGAGGAGAAGAAGTTTCGGGACCGCATCAAGACCGACGCGGCGATTGAGAAGATTTCCGAAGGCGTCGCGCGCCCGACCAAGCCCTACGTCGAGATGTCCTTCGGCATGGGCAAGGACGGCTATCCCGCCATCAGTATGACGCAGCACGCGGCGAACAAGTATTGCCAGTGGCTCTCCGCGAAGACCGGCCACTTCTACCGCCTGCCCACCGAGGCCGAGTGGGAATACGCCGCCCGCGCCGGCACCAAGACAGCTTACTCGTGGGGCGACGACCCGGCGGACGCGAAGCAATACGCGTGGTTCGAGGCGAACAGCGATTTCAAGTATCAGAAGGTCGGTCGCAAGCAGCCCAATCCGTGGGGCCTCTACGACATGCACGGCAACGTGGCCG
>CAMBZO010000010.1 GCA_945872195.1 Akkermansia muciniphila
AGTTTAATTTAATGCGGATTAAACCATTCGCTTTAGCATTTTTATTTGATGGAAATTCTGCTTTTGGAAAACCGTCTCCGTCTCTAAAATCAAGCCCATGCATTGGGTCGCACCTACGGAAAAAAACATCGCCACGGCGACACTCGAAAAGCGCCGTTGGGACGCCGCCGACCAGTTTCGCGCCAATTCCGGCCTCAAGTCCCAGGAATACTCCGCGCCCGTTCTCGGCCTCATCTTCCTGCGCTTCGCCGAAGTCCGCTTCGCTGCCAAACGAGTCATCTTGGAAAAGGCCAGCGCTTCCGCCCGCCGTGGCCCACGCGTGGACGAACCCGCCGCCTACCACGCCGAGGGCATCCTGTATCTGCCCGCCGAGGCGAGGTTCGATTACCTGCTCAACCTCCCCGAAGCCGAGAACATCGGAGCGAAGGTCAATGCCGCCATGCGCGACATCGAGAAGCACAACCCGCAACTCGCCGGCGTCCTGCCCAAGACCTACAACCTCTTCACCAGCACCCTCCTCAAGGAACTGCTCAAACGCGTCTCCGAGATTCCCGCCTCGCTGGACTACGACGCCTTCGGCCTCATCTACGAATACTTCCTCGGAAACTTCGCCATGACCGAGGGGCAGAAAGGCGGCGAATTCTTCACGCCCAACTCGCAGGTCCGGCTCATTGTCGAAATTCTTGAGCCGTTCCATGGGCTCATCCTCGACCGCGCGTGCGGTTCCGGAGGCATGTTCGTGCAGAGCGCCCGGTTTGTGGCGGCGCACCAGAAGAATCCTTCCTCTGAACTCAGCATCTACGGCCAGGAGCGGGTGGATGCCACCGTCCGCCTCTGCCGCATGAACCTCGCCATTCACGGGCTGGAGGGCGATATTCGCCATGGGAACAGTTACTACGAGGATCCGCACCACAGCACGGGCCGCTTCCATTTCGTCGCCGCGAATCCTCCCTTCAATGTCAACGAAGTGGACAAGGAACGCCTTGCCTCCGAGGTCGGGCCCGGACGCCGTTATCCCTTCGGCCTGCCCCGCACGGATAACGCGAACTACCTCTGGATTCAGGAATTCTATTCCGCGCTCAATGAACAGGGCCGCGCCGGATTCGTGATGGCGAATTCCGCCTCCGACGCCCGCGGCTCCGAGCAGGAAATCCGCCGCCAGCTCATCCAAAGCCACAGCGTCGATGTGATGGTCGCCGTCGGTCCCAACTTTTTCTACACCGTCACGCTTCCTTGCACACTGTGGTTCCTCGACCGTGGAAAAACGAAGACGCCACGCGCCGACACCGTCCTCTTCATCGATGCCCGCCACATCTATCGGCAGGTGGACCGTGCGCACCGCGAATGGTCACCCGCGCAGATCGGCTTCCTCGCCAACCTCGTCCGCCTCTATCGCGGCGAAGCCCTCGACTTCACCCTCGGCGGCGACGAAGCGAAGGCGAAACTGATTGAGGTTTTCGGAAATCCAAAATTCCGCGATGTGCCCGGCCTGTGCAAGGCGGCCACGCTCCAGGAAATCGAAGCGCAAGGCTGGTCGCTCAACCCCGGTCGCTACGTCGGCGTGGCCGCCGGAGAAGCCGTGAGCGACGAGGACTTCAAGGCGCAACTCGAAACGCTGCACGAGGAACTCGAAACCCTCAACGCCCAGGCCCAAGATCTCGAACAAACCATCGCCAGCAACGTGGCGGAAATACTTGAAGCATGAACGCCGAAATCGTCCAAACTCTCACCACCACCTTTGAAGCCCACGCCCAACAGACCGAAGGTGGCATCGAATACTGGCTGGCGCGCGATGTCCAACATCTGCTCGGCTACGATGAATGGCGCAATTTCAACGCTGCCATTTCCAAGGCCAAGACCGCCTGTGAAGTCTCCGGCCACCGCTTCGCCGACCATTTTGTTGGCGTCAACAAAATGGTCGATCTCGGTTCAGGCAGCCAGCGCGCGATCGAGGACATCATGCTCACGCGCTATGCCTGCTACCTCGTTGCCCAGAACGGCGATCCACGGAAGCAGGAAATCGCCTTTGCCCAGACCTACTTTGCCATTCAGACACGCCGGGCGGAATTGATTGAGCAACGGTTGCTCGAAGCGGAGCGCGTTTCCGCTCGTCAAAAGCTCTCGGCCACCGAAAAGGAACTTTCCGAAGTCATCTTCGAACAAACCGGCGGAAACGAAAACTTTGCCCTCATCCGCAGCAAGGGCGACCAGGCCCTCTTTGGCAAAAGCACTCAGTCCATGAAAGCCCAATGGAAAGTGCCGGACAACCGCCCGCTGGCAGACTTCGCGCCCACCATCATTCTTAAGGCCAAAGATTTCGCCACCGAGATCACGATCTTCAACGCCCGACAGCATGGGATGCAAAGTGAGTCTGCCATTTCCAGCGAACACATCACCAACAATGAAGCCGTGCGGAAGACGCTGCTTGAACGTGGCATCCGCCCTGAATCACTGCCGCCGGCCGAAGATGTGAAGAAAGTGGAACGTCGGCTCGCCTCTGAGGAAAAGAAGTGCCTCAAAAACCCGGACGCCTTGAGCAGCGCCGCAAGCGAATGAGCGCGATGAAACTTGAAACCCTCAACGCCCAGGCGCGCACGTCACTCCCTTCTCCCGCTGGGAGAAGGGCCGGGGATGTGGGTGCGCAGCTTAAACACACCATCGCCGGCAACGTGGCGGAGATTCTGGAGGCGTGACGATGGCAACGTGGCCCGTAAAGCGAATGGATGAGCTGTGCGAGATAACCTCAAGCAAGCGAATCTTCGCGGCAGACTACGTTTCGGAGGGCGTGCCCTTCTATCGCGGCAGAGAAATCACCGAGAAATACAAAGGGAATCTCGATGTCTCAACCGAGTTGTTCATCACCGAGGAGAAGTTCAGCGAGATTGAACGGAAGTTCGGCGCTCCGAAGTCAGGCGATTTGCTTCTCACGTCCGTGGGCACGCTCGGGTCGGTGTATGTAGTGAAGCCCAGCGACAGATTCTATTTCAAGGATGGAAACCTCACTTGGTTTCGCAACTTCCAAGAACTCGACAGCCGGTTTCTTTACTACTGGCTCGGCTCGCCGCAGGGGAAAGCAGAGCTTCAGAAGGCAACGATTGGTTCATCTCAATCGGCGTTCACAATTGTCCTTTTGAAGGGAATGGAGATGGAGCTTCCCCCGCTGCCGGTGCAACGGCGGATCGCGGGCATCCTGTCGGCCTACGACGAGCTGATGGAGAACAGTCAGCGGCGCATCCGGCTCTTGGAGGCGATGGCCCGCGCCCTCTACCGCGAGTGGTTCGTCCACTTCCGCTTCCCCGGCCACGAAAAGCGCCCGCGCGTCGCCTCCCCCCTCGGCGACATCCCCCAAGGCTGGGAGGTGCGGACGGTGAAAGATGTGGCGACCGTGACCTACGGCTTCCCGTTTGCGTCGAAGAAATTCAACACCGACGGCATCGGCACGCCCGTCATCCGCATCCGCGACATTCTGGACGCCTCAATCAACACGTTCACGGACGAAGAAGCCGACCCGAAGTATCACATCAAGAACGGCGACATCCTCGTCGGCATGGACGGCGACTTTCACATGTGCATCTGGTCGAGCGGTCACGCCTTCCAGAACCAACGAGTCGCCAAGTTCGAGTCGAACGGCGAAATCGGGAACTACCACCTGTTCCTCGCGTTGGAGTTGCCCATTCAGACCTGGAACAAATCCATCGTCGGCACGACGGTCGCGCATCTCGGCGACATGCACATCAAGACGATTCAGATTGCGTGGCCGCCCGCGAAGATTCTAGCGAAGGCCCGTGAGATTCTTGAGCCGATGTCGGAGCAAATCATCATGCTCAAGCGCCGAGTCCAAAACCTCCGCCGGACGCGCGACCTGCTGCTGCCGCGTCTGCTGTCGGGGCAGGTCAACCTCACAACGAACTGAACCATGCCCACGCCATGATTCCCTTTGAAAACGACAATCTTAGGGCCTACGCGCTATTGCTTCGCATTGAAATTGTGCTGAGAGAGTGCCTGAGAAGGGCGCTCGAAGCAGAGCATGGTGTTCAATGGCAGAAGAAACTCCACGGGGAACTGCTGAAAAAGATTCGCAAGTCACAGACCGACGAAAACAAACCCCAATTCGACTTCATCCGCTTAGGGCCACTCTACTATCTCACGTTTGGCGAATTGCTCACCCAGCTTCAACAGAATCCATCTCGTGCCGTCGCTGAGAAACTGGGCGGCGACTGCTTCTTGAAACAACTGGAGAATGTTTTCACCCCCCGCAATGCGCTCTGTCACTCACGACCGGTTTCCTCAGTTGGCTTGAAGACGATCGAGACGCTGTATGCTCAAATGGAGACTGCACTTACGCCGGAAGGGCTGGCGCAGCTCATATCGAAGCCCGATACCGGCTTGGGCCAGGACGAAACGGCTAGCGGATTGATTCCTGCGTTGGACGACGCGCTTCGCAACTTGCCCAACCTTCCTTCGTCATTTGCAATTCCTGATCTCTTTCAGACTGCGACCGCACAGTTCTGGTGGGCGGACGACTCGCTTGCGGGATTCAACCGCTTAGTTGTCGAGTCGGCCTTCGATTGCATGAAGCAATACAATGCGCTTCCCGCAGGCGTGGGCTGTGCGGGGACTCGGCAACGATACTGCGAGCAGCATCAACTAAAGCAGGTCGTTCAAAACGCGATTGCTGAATTAAAGAAGGTGACACTATGAGCCAAGCATCCAAAACCAAACTCCCCCCGAACCCATACAAACTTATGCCGGTCAAGAGGCTGGAGGATTTGGCGGGCCGCGCGCGGGAAAGGAAAACAATTCGCTACTACCTTAATCTTACGGCAGCGGGTGATAGTCCCCACTTGGCGCTGATTGGCCAAAGAGGTGTCGGCAAAACGAGTTTGCTTAACGGGGCGGAGGCTATCGCGAAGGAGCTAAAATTACTCCCCGTGCGTCTGGACATGAATGAGCTAAAGGCGAAATCCCCAGGGCGATTTTGGCAGGACTTGTATCAGTCGCTTGCGCTCGCGATGGTAAAGGCAGGATGCTGGGGTGGCGAGCAAGGGGCGATTTACGCCGAGTTGTTCCGCATGCTTTACACGCGGCAGCCAGGCAGCCTTGAGAAGGCTGTGATACAAATTCCTTACGCTTTTTCCTGCCACCAAGGAAACATCGACGCGTTTGAATGTTCCGATTCCCTCGTCGTGAATGATTTCAATACCTGCCTGACTGAATTAAGGAGCAAAGGACTCACCGGGATCGCGTTGCTGATAGATGAAGCTGATTGTATCGGCAAGAATGTCCCACTACTTCAAATGTTCCGGAACATTTTCCAAACGGTTGAAAATTGCTCGCTTGTTTTGGCAGGCACAGAAGCGGTCTTCCCGTCCTTGTCCGACGTGTTTTCCCCAATACCTCGGCAATTTCACCGCGTCGATGTGAAACCTTTTGCTCGCTGGTCAGACACGATGGAGCTAGTTAAGCGCCCTATTCCGAAAGACCTTTTTGATGCTATCGCGCCAAAGGGAGACGTCCTGCGGGATTTGCATCAACTGTGCGGCGGTGCGCCTGATGAAATCCAGCTATACTGCCACCACATGTATCGTAGTGTTGAGGACGGTGCGTCAGAGCGAATGAACCTTTCACCACAGGTTTTCCGCGAAGTTCTCCGGGCTTATCGGTCTAACAGTAGCTCGGCCAATGTGGATTCGGTTCTCAACGCCATAGAGCGTTTGCCAGACAAACTTCTTTTCCAGTCAAAGTGGCTTTCACGTCGAAACCTCACACTTGAGGAAAACATCCGCGTGACCGTGCTGATTCGCGAGCTGAAGAAGGACCAACCACTCTCGCCTGAAGAAAGGGCGGAAGCTACTTCACAGTTGACCGCTGGCTACCGAACGCTGTTTGAGGCTGGCATTATCGAAATCGACAATTGTATTTGCCTTTCCGGTGCGCCGCTTTCAGCCGGCTTTTGGAAGTCCTATGTGGAGGTCGAGAGGGGAAACCGGTGGTCCTGGGACGACGATTCATTCGCAGAGCATTTGCGGCAACCTATTACACGCGCAATTGGGAAGGCTTGCGGTGCTGCTTCCCATTTTGAAACGCACTTTGGAGATAATGCCAAGCAAGCATTGGGCAACCTTAGAGCCGGCAAGCCCGTAAAAGATGTGGAAGACAGCATGGGTGAAATGATTTTCACCGCACTAGTGGCTCGCGAACCCAAAGCTACCCATGCCGTGGATGTTTCGTTCCAGTGGGAATCTCCTGCCGGACGCCAATCAACCCAGATGAGGTTTTCTGAAAAGCCCGAAACTGAGATGCGGCAAGAGGACGTTCAGAAATGGCTGGATGCGCGCAAACCAATGCTCGCCTCCAACGAGATTTCTTTCATCGTCACGGGGTTTGATCGTTGGAATCTTCCTTCGCCGGAGGAATTGCACCGCTTGGGAAATATTTCCGGCTATCACATTCCAGATACGTTTGGTCCGACGCAAGGACAACAGGCCGTGGCAAAGTTCGGGCAAGGCGATATTCAAGGCTGTTTGGATACATGGAAGAGGATGCTTGCAGACAAGGATGACCCACAAATCAGGAACAACTTGGCATTTTGCCAGATTTTTACCGGAGATTTTGCCGGTGGCTTAGGGAATGCGGAGAAGGCAGTGGCGGGCGACTATGAACCGCTCTATGAATTAAACAAAGGGGTCGCAAGCTGCCTGCTAGGCGACACGGAGGGCGCAAACATATGCCTCCGCAATGCCTTGAATGAGCTGCGAGCGCGTGGCGCTAAGCATCATTCCGATGCATCCTTCCTCCTCGTGCTTGAACCTGACTTGAAAAGGGTCAGTGCTCAACCGGAGTTGCTGGTTGAAATTGGGATTCTGATGAATCTCTGGCGTATGGGAGATTTGCCCCGCGGCGAATTGGAAGCCGAACTAACCCGACTCGCTCCCGAACAGGCGAGGTCTTTGTTGGAGACACTCGATTCGGCACAAAGTGCGCCTTAATTTTCCATGCCCCACGCCTACACCGAAGATCAGCTTGTCGAGCAGCCCGCCATCGGGTTGTTCGCGGAGCTTGGTTGGACCACGGTGTCGGCGTTGGAGGAAACCTTCGGCGCGACCGGCACATTGCTGCGCGAGACGAAGGGCGAGGTGGTGTTGGTGTCCCGGTTGCGCGCGGCGTTGGAGCGGTTGAATCCCGCGCTGCCGCCCGAGGCCATCACCGCCGCCGTGGATGAATTGACCCGCGACCGTTCGGCCATGAGCCTGGAAGCGGCGAACCGCGAGGTGTATGGGCTGCTCAAGGAAGGCATCAAGGTGTCCGTGCCCGAAACCGATTCGACACCTCACCCCAGCCCTCTCCCCGGTCGAGGCGGAGAGGGAGTCAAAAGCGGCGGGCAGAAGACGGAGCGGGTGCGGGTGATTGATTGGGAGCATCCGGCGAACAATGATTTTCTGGTGGTCAGCCAGTTCAGCGTTACCGGCGCGCTTTACACCTGCCGGCCGGATTTGGTCGGCTTCGTCAACGGCCTGCCGCTGGTGGTCATCGAGTTGAAGAAGCCCGGCGTGCCCGCGCGCGCGGCGTTTGACGAGAACCTGACGCACTACAAACAGCAGATTCCCGCGCTGTTCTGGTTCAACGCGCTGCTCATCGCCTCGAACGGCACGGACAGCCGCGTCGGCTCGCTCACGGCGGATTGGGAGCGGTTCTTCGAGTGGAAACGCATCGAGCGCGAGGAGGAGCCGCGCCGGGTGTCGCTGGAGGTGATGCTGCGCGGGACGTGCGACCGGATGCGGCTGCTCGACCTGGTGGAGAATTTCACCCTGTTCTCGGAGCACAAGGCCGGGCTGGTAAAAATCATCGGGCAGAATCACCAGTTCCTCGGCGTGAACAACGCCATCGCCTCGATGCTGGCCGCGCGCAAGCTGGGACACGGTCGCGGTGGCGTGTTCTGGCAGACGCAGGGCAGCGGCAAGAGTTTCTCGATGGTGTTCTTCGCGCAGAAGGTGCTGCGCAAGGTGGCGGGCAACTGGACGTTCGTGGTCGTGACCGACCGCGTGGAACTGGACGACCAGATTGCCAAGACGTTCAAGGCCACCGGCGCGGTGAGCGAAGCCGAGGGTGACCAGTGCCATGCTGAAAGCGGCGCGCACTTGCGGGAGTTGCTGCGCGGGAATCATCGCTACGTCTTCACGCTCATCCACAAATTCCAGACGCCGGAGCTGCTCTGCGACCGGCCGGACGTGATCGTCCTCACGGACGAGGCCCACCGCAGCCAATACGACACGCTGGCGTTGAACATGCGCGCGGCGTTGCCCAAGGCGCTGTTCCTCGCCTTCACCGGCACGCCGCTGATCGCCGGTGAGGAACGGACCAAGGACGTGTTCGGTGATTACGTTTCCATCTACGACTTCCAGCAATCCGTCGAGGACGGCGCGACCGTGCCGCTCTTCTACGAGAACCGCACGCCGGAGTTGCAACTCGTGAACCCGGACCTGAACGAGGACATCTACAATCTCATCGAGGCGGCGGAACTCGACCCCGAGCAAGAGGCGAAGCTCGAACGGGAGTTGAGCCGGCAATACCACATCCTCACGCGCGACGACCGGCTGGAGACGGTGGCGAAAGACATCGTGCGGCATTTCCTCGGGCGCGGCTTCGTCGGCAAGGCGATGGTCGTCTCCATCGACAAGGCCACGGCGCTCAAGATGCACGACAAGGTGCGGAAGTATTGGGCGGCAGACCAGACGAAGGTGGAGAAGGAGTTGGCCGGGTTGGGCTATCTGCCGAAGGAGGAGCGCGAATCGGCGGTGAATCAGGAGCGTGCGGCGGAGTTGTCCAAACGTCTGGACGTGCTCAAGACCACCGACATGGCGCTGATCGTGTCGCCGGGGCAGAACGAGATTCCGTTGATGAAGAAGCTGGGGCTGGACATTGAAGCCCACCGCAGGCGGATGAATGAGTCCGATCCCGGGCTGGACGAAAAGTTCAAGGACACGACCGACCCGCTGCGAATTGTGTTCGTCTGCGCCATGTGGCTGACCGGTTTCGACGCGCCGAGCTGTTCCACGGTGTATCTCGACAAGCCGATGCGGAATCACACGCTCATGCAGACCATCGCGCGGGCCAACCGCGTGTTCCCCGGCAAGCACAGCGGCATGATCGTGGATTACGCGAACGTGTTCGCCTCGCTGGAGAAGGCGCTGGCCATCTACGGGGCAGGCAAGGGCGGCGCGAATCCGGTCAAGGACAAGGCAAAGCTCGTCACCGATTTACGTAAGGCCGTGGACGCAGCGACAACCTTCTGCGCCACGCGCCAGGTGATTCTTCCCGCCATCGAGCAACTGGTCGCTGGCAGTATGCAACGCTTGCAGAAGCTCACCGACGCCGTGGACGCGCTCATCTCGCCCGATCCATTGCGCCGGGAGTTCCTCGGCCATGAGCGCATCGTCGGCACGCTCTACGGTGCGGTGAAGCCCGACCCGGCGGCGTTGGAGTTTGCCGGTCGTGTCGCCACCCTGACCGCCATCGCCGAAGCCATCCGCGCCAAGCTCAACCCGAACCCAGCGGACATCACGGAAGTGATGGGCGACATCGGCAAATTGCTCGACGCCTCCATCACCGGCGTGGACATGCCCGCGAAACCCGCGCCGGTGATGGATCTGTCGAAGATTGATTTCGCTGCGCTGGCTGCAAAGTTCAAAGAGTCCAAGCACAAGAACACCGACCTCGAAGTCCTCAAGGCCGCCATCCGTGCCCAACTGGAGAAGCTGATTCGCCTGAACAAGACGCGAGCCGACTTCGCGGACAAGTTCGAGGAGTTGATTGAGAGCTACAACACCGGCAGCCGGAACATCGAGGAGCTGTTCGAAGAGTTGCTGAAGCTGACGCGCAATCTGAGCGAAGAGCAGCAACGCCATGTCCGCGAAAACATGAGCGAAGAAGAGTTGGTCATCTTCGACATCCTCACCCGTCCCGCGCCCGAGCTGAGCGCGGACGAACGCACCGAGGTGAAGAAAGTCGCCCGCGACCTCCTGGATCGTCTCAAGCAACTGCTCGTCCTCAACTGGCGGCAAAAGTCGTCGGCCCGTTCCCAGCTCAAGCTCACCATCGAAGACACACTCGACACCGGCCTGCCGCGTGCCTTCGACAAACCGCTCTACGAACAAAAGTGTTCCGCCCTCTTCGAGCACGTCTTTGAGAGCTATCCTGAGCGCGATGCGGGCACCTACGCGAGCGCGGCTTGATGTCAGCGATCGGTAGCGCTGCGTTGCGCGGCAACACCCCTTCCCAATTCGTCTTGCGTCGTAAGAGCCGCCAGAGTGTGAACTCCTTTTTGCTGAAAATTTTCTCGAACTCAACCCATCGCTTCATCACCTACCACCCACCGTGCGCCTCCCCCCCCCCGCCCTCCCGACGGTGACACAGATTGGACACAAGAACTGGCCGGTTTAGGTGCGGTCACAGTTTGGACACAAGCCCTCCGGTCTGACACAAACGGACACACGTTTCCGCGTCACACATTGCCGCTCATTGCAACGAATCCCTTGACAGCAAAGGGGATTGCGCGCATTCGTCATTGCAATGAATGACACGAGCGTTGCAATAAACGGCTCTTGTGTTCGCGGCGAAACGACGTTGGAAACAGGTTCGAATCCATGTCGGACAGCCAAACCCCGGCGGAATTGACCTCGGTTGCGGCTCGCTTTCGGGCGCGCCACGCGGATTGACCCATGAAGATCGAACTCAAAAAATCCTTTCAGTTTGAGGCGGCCCACCTGCTGCCGCTGCTGCCGGAGGCGCACAAGTGCCGCCGCCTGCACGGGCACAGTTTCAAGGTGGAGGTCGTTGTCGCCGGCGAGTGCGATCCCAAATTGGGTTGGCTGATGGACTACGCCGACATCAAGGCCGCCTTCAAGCCGCTCTGGGAGCAACTCGACCATCGCTACCTCAACGAGGTGCCCGGCCTCGAAAATCCGACGAGCGAGAACGTCGCCGTGTGGATTTGGGAGCGCCTGAAGCCCAGCCTTCCGATGCTGACGGAAGTAGTCGTGGCCGAGACCTGCACGGCGCAGGCGGTCTATCACGGAAAGTAGCTTCAGCCGGGTGGACTTCGCCATCCGCTGCTCCGCGCTCCTTCAGACGAGCGGTTCCTTCTTCTGCTGGTTTAGCTCATGGCGTTCTTGCAGCAGGGCGTCGAGCGAGGTTTTGTCCAGTTCCGGCAGGTGGATGTCGCGATCTATCTCGCGCAGGCGCTTATCCAAGAAATCGTTTCGCAGCCGCTTGAGCACGTCGCGCAGCATTGGGACACGGGCGCGCTCGCGCTCGCCTTGGATGCGCGTGGCCCGGGCGGCGTCGGCTCCTTCACGGGCGGGCGGTGTGGCCAGCATCCGGTCGCTCTCGGTCATTGCCTGCGTGCAGAGTGATCGAGCTTCGTCGTCGGGCAACTCATCGAGCAACTGCGCAGGGCGGGTCCACTCGCCGCTCGCGTAGGCGGCGAGGCGGAGCGCGACGATTTGCCGGACGCCGAGATGGGTGAGCCATTCGAGGCGGAGCGTGTTAGCGAGCCACTCCATCTGGTCATCGCTGTGGAAGAGCGCTTGGAGCAGCCAGAATTCCTGCTTCGACGGCGGGCCGGCCGGCTCTGGCTCGAAGGCTTCCTCCGGTGACTGCGTGCTCGTGGGTTGTGAATCGTAGTAGTCGTCCGGCGGGGAATCGGAGCCAGCAGGAGCAGACTTGGGCGTGCTGAACGCTGCGGATGGCGGTTGGGAGCCGCCCGCACGGGGTTGCGTCGGCGCGTCAGGGCGGAGGACGAACTTGGGTTTGGCGGCGGCGATTTTCTTGAACTCCGCACGCATGGACTCGGGCGCGACGCCGAGGCGGGCGGCGGTCTTCTGCGCGTATTTGTCCACGGTCACGGCATCGTTCGTTTTCTGCGTGGCCTCGGCCATCGCTTTGAGAACTGTTGTGCGGCCTTTGTCTGTGGCGATGTCGTGCGTGACGCAGAGGCGGTTCAGGTAGTAGTCGAAGAAGCCTTCCGCGTGCGCGATGAGCTGGTCGAAGGCCAACCCGCCGTGGGCCTTGATGAAGCTGTCCGGGTCGTGCGGTGCGGGCACGGTGGCGACGCGAATGGCGAGGCCGCTCGCGAGCAGAATGTCCAGCGAGCGCACGGCGGCGTTCTGGCCGGCGTTGTCGGAGTCGAAGCAGAGGACGACCTCGTCGGCGTAGCGTTTCAGGATGCGGCAGTGGTCGGCGGTGAGCGCGGTGCCTTGCGGCGCGACGACGTTCTTCACGTCGGCCATGAAGCACGCGATGAGGTCGAGCTGGCCTTCGCAGATGATGGCGCAGTCCTTGTCGGCGACGGCGCGCTTGGACTTGTCCAAGCCGAAGATGACGCGGCCCTTGGTGAAGATGGGCGTCTCCGGCGAGTTGACATACTTCGCCGACTTCTCGTCGCCCGCGAGCACGCGCCCGCTGAAGCCCACGACGCGGCCCTGCTCGTCACAGATGGGGAACATGAGGCGGCCGCGGAAGCGATCGTAGAAATGGTCGGCTCCTTCCTTGCGGATGATGAGGCCGCCGCGCTCGACGAGCGCGAGGTCGAAGCTTTTGGACTTCGCCCAGTTCACCGTGTCGTCCCAGAGGTCTGGCGCGTAGCCGAGGCGGAAGAGTTTCACGGCGTCGGCGGAGACGCCGCGCTTGGCAAGGTAGTCGCGGGCGATTTGGCCGGCGGCGTCATTGGCGAGCGCGGTCTGCCAGCGCTTGCAGATTTCCTCTTGGAGATGGAGGAGCGATTCCTTCTCGCCGCGCTGCTGCCTGGCGTGCGGGTTGTCCTCGAACTCGAGCACGATGCGCGCGCGCTCGGCGAGGCGGCGGACGGCTTCGATGAAGGAGAGGTTTTCGTATTCCTTGACGAAGGTGAACACGTCGCCGCCCTTGTTGCAGCCGAAGCAGTGGAAGATCTGGCGCCCCGGGTTGACGTTGAAGCTGGGCGATTTCTCGCTGTGGAAGGGGCAGAGCGTGACGAAGTTCGCTCCCGCGCGCTTGAGGGGGCCGAGGTAACCGCCGATGACATCCACGATGTCGCTGGCCGCGCGGATTTCCTCGAGTTTCTGCGGTGAGATCAGGCCGGCCATCGGGGAGGGTTCTTGGGTCTAGCGTCTGGGGTGGTTGCTGGATGCGAAACCCGGAACTCAGAATCGGTCACTTTTTTTCCGGCGGCGGCGGGGCGGTCGGGGCGGTCACGGCGTCGAGCACACGCTGCTGCTGCTTGCCGATGGTGTTTTCGTTCGGGGCAGCCTTGGCGTAGCCCACGGGCGTCATCAACTGGTGCGAGAGATACTGGCGGATATAGGGGCCGGAGAAGCTGTCGTAGAATGCCATTCGGTTGAGGATGCCCCAAGTCGGAAGGATCACGAGGCCGGCCTCCTTCTCCTGCGCCTTACGCTCCGCTTGGACCATGGCGGCGTCGAAGTAGCGTGCCGAGAGCAAGGCCAACAGGGAAATCCAGATGCAGAGATAGCGCATCGCCCCGGCCACCATGCCCAGGCGGTATTCCCAACTGCCGAAGAAATCGCTGGCCACGAGTTTTTTCCCGACGCTTTTGCTGATGAAGGTGAAAATGATCGAGACGGCAATCATGATCAGGATGTAGCCGCCTATATTCGCCCACAGCCGGGGCACTTTGCCGGCCACCAGCAAATCGCCCACCAAGCTGTAGAGGAAGCCCGCAGCCACGACGATGACGAGCCATTGCAGGAACTCGAGCAACTCTTCCGAGATGCCGCGCACCTTGCCGCGCCAGATGCCCAAGCCGAGGGCGATGGCGAGCAGGACATCGAACAAACCGACAGACGGCCCGGCGATGGGAAATTCGCCGGTCTTTGCGGCGGCCTTGGTGGCCGTCTCTGCAACGGCGGCAAGCATCGGGGTGAGTCCGTGCATCCAGTTTCCAAGTTCAACTTGCATGGCCACAACTTGCCGCGTCACCGGGGGGAAAAGAAATGGAAATGTGGACGCCAACGTGCAGCCACGCGGTTTTCTGATCCTGCTTCCAATCCTAATCCCGCTCCGCTGGGGAAACCGAGGGAAAGGGGCTTCAGCGCCACTTTTGTGCACACTTACAGCCGGGCACCGGCACGGTCGCAGCGCAGGCGGGGGTGCTCTGGCAGGTGAGTCGCGGCAAACTCGGAGGGGATGCAGTCGGAGCAGAGGATTTGCGGGCCGACCAACTCGACGTGGCGGAGGGAAAACGTCCGGCAGCAACCGTCGCACTGCTCCATCTTCTCCAACGGCAGAGTGGCCCCAGCATAGACAAGGCGTGCCAGGAAGGAATGGAGCGAAGGCTGGCTGCTTAGAGCACTCATGTGATGGCGTTTGGGTAACAAGTGACAGCGGTGGCGTCAACGCTCCGTCGCCAGAAACTTACTCACACGTAACTCACACTCCCGCCCCGACGCGCCGGACCAGCTCTGGGAAGCGGCAGTGGTCGCACAGCGCGTTCGAGTGCTCGCAGAAGTCGCGGACAATCTGGAGCAGGCCCTGTTGCGCCGAGGCACGCAGGAAGAGGCCGCGCGGAGGGCTGCCGGCGAAGAGGCGTTCGCGCGCGAGCCGCAGCGCGGAGTTGTCCTCACCGGCGGGCCACGCGAGGAAGCGGGCTTCGGCGGCGGCGCGCAGCTGCGTGTTACGGCCAGCGGCGGCGCGCGCCCAGAGCCACGGGAGGATGACGTTCACGGCCAAGTCCGTGAGCCGCGCCTCGCCAAGCAGCGGCTGTGATTTTTTCAAGCGCGGGGATTTCAACGTCCAGTGCCATGACCAAAAATCGTCGTCGGGCGGCTGGAGCAGTTCGAGGAATGAAGAGGCCAGCTGCGCTTCAGGAACTTCGCGTGTGAACCATCGCTCCAGCCGCGCGGGCAGGTTGCCACTCGCCAGCCAGTGCGCGGCGAGCGCGAGGCGACGGAGTGGCTGGTTCGCCGGCCGCAGACCGCTCATGCGCCAAGCGGTCCGGGGCAGAATCACCTCTCCGAAACGCTCCCTCTCGCGCCACCACGCGTCCCAAAGCTGGCGCAAATACTCCGCGTCCGCGCCGCGTCCGCGCGGCAGCTCGGCGGGTAAGAGGCCGCTCCAGCCGGTGAAGCGCGCCTGCCAGAGTGCGACCGTGAGTTTGTCGCTGGACGCCCCGGCCAGCTCCGCGAGCCGACGCATCGGCCAGACGTTGTGCTTGTAGCCCAGCGCGGCGAAGAGGCCTTCCCACAGCGCTTGCTCCCAGCCGCACTGGCGCGCGCGGGCGGCGAGCTGCGCAGCCTTGAGTTGAAGCCGGACGAGCGCGGCTTGGCGGAGGATGGCCGCGAGCTGCTCGCGCGGCAGCTCGTGCAGGGGACCGCAGCACTTGCCGGCGAGTCCACCGGAGCGCGTCGCGTCCTCACCGCCGAACCACTCGCTCAACTCACCCAGCGGTGCGTCGAGCCGAGACTTGAGCGCGAGCGTGGGCAGGCCGTCCGTGTCGCGGCCGTCCCAGACGACGTGCAGCACGACGGCGCGGAAGTTCGGGTTCACATCGTGCCTGTGCGCGTGCCAACCGCTCGCGGCCAGGTCCACTTCCACGTCGCCCCGCAGCGGAGTGTCGGAGCCGAACTGCACGAGGGCGTCGCGGAAGTCCGGTCCAGCCTCGCGATTGAGGAAACCGGGGTGGAGCACGCGCACGGTGCGACCGTCCGCAAGTGTGAGTTGGTCACGCAGCACGCGCTGGTGCTGCCAGACCGCTTGCAGCAGCCGCTCCGGTGGCGGGCCGTCCTCGCGCAACGGCCCCGCGCCCGGCCGCGACGCGCGCCATGTCGAATACAGATTGCTCGGAAGGGGCATTGGGTTTCGACGGCGAGAATACAGCGCATGTCAACGGACGCCGCACTTTTTCCTGCTCGCAATCCTAATCTCAGCGCGAAGGGCAGGCCCGCACTGGAAAAGTTCTTCCCCAAGAACGCGCCAGCCGCCTACCGCTGGCGGTAAGCAGGCGGCTACCGAAACTTAGCCAAATCAAAGACACAGAGGCGCGTGCCGTCCTGCTGAGCGATGAGCGCGGAACTGTCTGCGGCAAAGCAGGCTTGGGAGCTGTGGGACAACCACCGGTCATAACGCTGACAGCATCACGAAATCCTTAACCTCGTTTCGGTCCCAAGCCGACGATCCGTTCGGAAACGCTACCGGCTTACTCAAGCTCCGCGCCTCCGCGGGATGCCAGTGAAGTTCTTTTCAACGTGGTCGTGAGTTGGAAATAGTAGTGGCTGAACATCTGTGTCGAACCTTGTCCGATAAGCTACCGAATCATCGTGGAGAAAGTCGCCACCTCGTTGCGAAGAAAACCGTTTGTGCCGTGGAGTTCGAGCTTCGCCTTTTTTCCGCGCGCCGAGGAATAGCTCGTGCGCTCGCTACGAACATTTTTCTTTGGCGTCTTCTAGTTTGCGGGTTTCGAAGCTATAGCTGCTTGCGTTGTTACGCTTTGGTATAAACTTCCGCCCCGCTCTCGACAAACTCTTTCGACTTTTCTTCCATCCCCTTTTTCAACGCCTCTTCCTCGGCGATGCCTTGTTCGGCGGCGTATTTGCGGACGTCTTCGGTGATCTTCATCGAGCAGAAGTGCGGGCCGCACATGGAGCAGAAATGGGCGGTCTTCGCTCCTTCTTGCGGGAGGGTTTCGTCGTGGAATTCGCGCGCGGTGATGGGGTCGAGGCTGAGGTTG
>CAMBZO010000011.1 GCA_945872195.1 Akkermansia muciniphila
CTGGAAAGGTCTCTTCACGCGCCCGCAACCCAAGCCGCCGGAGCAGGTGCCCGTCACGCTGGAAACTCTCTCCCCCACATGAGCGCTGACTCCGGCAAACACTTCTTCAAGCAGGCCGGCTGGCTCGTCGCGGCCAACCTCGGCTGCGGGCTGTTCATGTTCGCGGTGCATCCCATCGCATCGAAGATGGAAGCGGCGGAGTATGGGGTCTTCCTGACCCTGCTGAAGCTGTTCATCCTGCTGGGGATCCCTGCGTCCGGCTTGCAGGCGGTGCTCGCGCTGCAAACCGCGATGGCGAAGGAACCGGCGGCGCGGGCGGACCTCGCGGCCACAGTGCGATCGCTGATGTGGGCGATGAGTGCCCTGTGGCTGGTGATGTTCATCACTGGCTGGCTAGCCCGTGACGAAATCTGTGCAACGCTGAAAATCAACAACCCTAACGCCCTCTTCGCAACGCTGGGGCTGGGTCTGACGACGCTTTGGCTGCCCATTCTGCGCGGCGTGTTGCAAGGACGACAGGAGTTCGCAGCGCTGGGATGGACGCTGGTGATTGATGGCATCGGGAGATTCAGCATGGTGGTGGTGCTGGTGATGTTGCTTCACGGGCAAGCGGCGAGCGCGATATCCGCGTCACTGTTCAGCCAGTTCGTAGCGGTGGCGCTCGCGTGGTATGCGACGAGTGAAGTGAGGACTGTGCCCGGCGGGACGTTCGCATGGCGTCCGTGGCTGGCGCAGGTGGTGCCGCTGACACTGGGCTTGGGCGCAGTCATCTTCATCTCCTCGGCGGACACGCTGTTTGTGCAAAGCCAGTTTGACCGGGAACTGACGCGGCTTTACGGAGCGGGGGTGATTGTTGGATTTGGCTTGAGCCAATTCACGATGCCGATTGCCAATGTGATGTTCCCGAAAATCGCTGGGGGCGCGGGTGACGGGCAGGACGCGGCGCTGCGGCACACGTTGCTGGGCACGGGGGTGATGGGCGGGGCGGTGGCGGCGGTGTGTTCGCTCTTCCCGGAACTGCCGCTGCACGTCGTCTATTTCCGCAACCCGCAGGAATTGCTTCCGGCCGCGCCGCTGGTGCCGTGGTTTGTGTGGAGCATCCTGTGCCTCGTGCTGGCGAACGTGCTGGTGCAAAACCTTCTCGCGCGCAAGCGCTTCGCCATCGTGCCGTGGCTGGTGCTCATCGCCGCCGCATTCGCGGGCGGACTCTGGTGGGTGCAGCCGAAGCTCGGCGGGATGGAGCCGATGGCGGCGTTTCAACTCGTGGTGCAGGTGCTGGGCGCGGCGTGCGTCGCGCTGCTGGGGACGGCGGTCTGGTTCACGTGGGGAAAGTTCAAAGTTTAAAGTTCAAAGTCGGCGCTTTGAACCCCGTTCGCAGCTGGTGCCAGCGCGAACTTTAAACTCGGAACCGCGAACTTACTTCCTTCTCACCGTCGGCGCGCGGAGCACGCGGTAGAGCCAGTCGCCGAGCCAGCGCAGCGGTTGCAGGCGCGCGTAGAGCGGGGAATAAATCAGCCGCAGCCGCACGGTGGAGAAGAACATGATGGCCGAGGAGCGGAAGAGGGAGCTGGTGACCTTGCTGCCGAGCTTGTCGGTCCATTCGGTCGGGAGCTCGAGCACCTTGAAGCCGGCGTGCGTGAGCGAGTAGAGCAGGTTCACGTCGAAGGCGAGGTCGGCGATGCGGAGATGGGGGTGAATGGTCTCGATAGCGGTGCGGTGGGCAATCTTTGCCGGGCATTGCGTGTCCGCGATGCCCATGCCGAAGAGGCTTTCCACAATGGCGTGGAAGCATCGGCTGGTGAACTGGCGGAACCACGGTTGCGCTTGGTGCAAAACCGCTCCCGCCACCCAGCGCGAACCGACGACGCAGTCGGCCCAGGCGGTGTGACCGATGAGGCGGTGGAAGGCCTCGGGGGGCGTCGCACCGTCGGCGTCCACGTAGCCGATGAGGTCCACCTTGGGCGCGTGGCGGAGGCCCTCGATGAGGGCGCCGCCCTTGCCGATGGGCGCGGGGAAGTTCTCGACGTGCACTTCGGGGAAGTCCTGCGCCACGCGTTGCACCACGCCGAGTGTGTTGTCGCGGCAGCCGTTGAGAACGACGAGGATTTGAAAGGGGCCGGCGTAGTGGGCGCGGAAATACGCCGCATACTCGCGGAGGGTCGGCTCAATGCGCTCCTCCTCGTTGTAGGCGGGAATCAACAGGAGAACGCTGGGTTTCGGACTGGTCACGGCCGGTGGGGATAGCAGAGGCGGCGCGCGGTGCGAAGCGGAAAAGAACAACCGGCGGAGGGGTTCAATACCGAATGCTTCCCGGCACGGACGCTGCGCGCGATGGCGCGGGTGATGAAGTCCTTCGCGAGTTGCACGGCGCGCGGGAGGTCATGGCCGAGCGCGAGGTAGGCGGCGATGGCGGCAGAGTAGGTGCAGCCAGTGCCATGCGTCGAGACGCCGCGCACGAACGGGGCGGAGAGAAACAACTCAGTTTTCCCATCGAAGAAAATGTCCACCGCGTCGCGCAGACCGCGCAGGTGGCCGCCCTTCACCAACGCGGCGCAGTGGAAGCGCTGGTGAATAGTGCGCGCAGCGGCGCGCAGGTCTTCCACTGAATTCAGCTTTGCGCCGACGAGGATTTCAGCCTCATCGAGGTTTGGCGTGACGAGCGTGGCGAGGGGGATGAGTTCCGTTTGCAGGGCGCGGAGGGCAGCAGGCTTGAGCAGGCGCGCGCCGCTGGTGGCGACCATCACGGGGTCAACGACAAGAGGCGTCCTCCGTCCACGCTGCGTGCCGAAGAAGTCTGCGACGGCCCGGATGATGGCGGTGTCGAAAAGCATCCCGGTCTTCACAGCGGCGGGCCGCAGTTCCGCGAAGACGGCCTCGATCTGCGCACGGACGACAGCGGGCTTCGCGGCTTGGATGGCGAGAACGCCCTTCGGGTTCTGCGCGGTCAGGCAAGTGATGGCGCACGTGCCGTGAACACCGAGCGCGGCGAAGGTCTTGAGGTCCGCTTGGATGCCCGCGCCGCCTCCGCTGTCAGAGCCGGCGATGGTGAGGACGATGGGGAGCGGCTTCATGCGAAGGAGAGTGGGATTAGGAGCAGGCGGACGACTTCATCTTCTGCTCCTGATCCTATCCTGCTCCTTTCCCCTCACTTGTATTTCGCGTCGAGGATTTCCACGCCCGCCTCTTTCTTCACTGCTTCCAGATACGCGGGCAATCGCTTGTCCGCCTCTTCCTGCTGGAGGTTCTCGCGCACGCGATCCTTGACCTTGGCAAACTCGATCTTTCCCGCCGCGTTGCGCTCCAGCACCTTGATGATGTGGTAGCCGAACTTGGTCGTGACCACGTCGCTGATCTGGCCGACGCTCATACTGAAAGCGGCAGTCTCGAACTCGACCGCCATCTGGCCGCGCGGGAAGACGTATTCGCCGCCGCGTTCCTTCGAACCGGGGTCCTGGGAAAATTCCTTGGCCAGTTTGCCGAAGTCCTCACCGGCGCGCACGCGCTTGAGCAGGGCTTCAATCAAAGCACGCTGGGCCTTCTGCTTGTCCGGCGCCAGCTCCTGTTTCGAGGCCAGTTCCACGGTCGTCAGCAGGATGTGCGCGGCGCGCACCGTCTCCGGCTGCTCGAAGCGCTTGGGGTTCTCGTCGTAAAACTTCTGCACCTGCTCGGGCGTGATGGGAATGGTCGCGCGCACCTCGCGGTTCACGACCTCCTCGACGATCGCGCGATCCGTGAACTGCTCGGTGAACGCCTCGGGCGTCATGCCCATCGCCTGCACCTGCCGACGGAAGCCCTCGATGGAGCCGGCCTGCTTTAGGAAATCGCCGAGCAGTTTGTCGGATGCCGCTTTTCCCTTGGCCTTGTCGGCCTCGATGGCCTTGCGCTTGAGCACCTCCACGACGATGAGTCGGTCGAGCAGTTTCTTCTCCAACTCCAGCCGTTTTTCATCCGGCGGCGGCGACTGTCCGCGCGATGCGGCGGCGGTGCGGAAATTCAGAAACGCCTCGTCGAGCTGCTTGCTGTTCACCTCAAACCCCTTCCCCTTCGCGAGCACGGTGGGAGGAAAGAGGCTGTCATTGCTGACAACCGGCTTGGGCAGCGGCGGCACGACGGCGGGCTTGGCGTCCTTCGGGTCCGCGGCGAGGGCGGCGGTGGCGATGAGCAGGAGCGGAACGAACGATTTCATGAGGGCAACGGGTTCAAAGTTTCACTACGCGGACATTGCTGAAGACGGAATCGCGACGCAGTTCTTCGAGCAGCTCCGCTGGTGGCTCGCTGTCCACGTGGAAGACCGAGAACGCGTGGCCGCCCGCGTGGTCGCGGCTCAGGCTGAGGTTCGCGATGTTGACCTTGTGCTTGCTCAACAGCGTGCCGACGTAGCCGACGATGCCGGGCCGGTCCGAGTTGTTGAACATCAGGAACACGCCGTGGATGGGAATCTCCAGCGCGCTGCTGAAGAGCCGGACGATGCGCGGGTTGTTCGGCGAGCCGAAGAACGTGCCGCCCGCCGAGCCGACCTTCTCCTCGCCCTTGAAGAGCTGCACATGCAGCCACTCGTTGAACGTGACGGGTTCGTTCGACCGCTTCTCCTCGACGCTGATGCCGAGCGTGCTGGCGATGCCGCGCACGTTGATGTGGTTCAAGTCTTTCACCGCCGCGCGGGCGAGGAAGCCCATGAGCACCGAGCGCGTGATGGGGTCGATGTTCGGCAACTCCTGCGCCTTGCCGCCGTAGGTGATGTGCGCGCGGTCCACCTGCTGCGGGACGACCTGCGCGAGCAGCTTGCCCAGCGCCTCGCCGAGGGCCATGTAAGGCTTCACCTGCTCGTAGGTGCGCGCGTCGAGGAACGGCAGGTTCACCGCGTTGCGCACCTCGCCGGTGAGCAGGTAGGCAGTGATGACTTCGGCCACTTCGATGCCGCACTTCTCCTGCGCCTCCTCGGAGCTCGCGCCCAAGTGCGGCGTGAGAATGAGCGCGGGGTGCTTGCGGAAGGGGTGGTCCGCCGCCATCGGCTCGACGCAGAACACGTCCAGCGCGGCGGCGGCGACTTTCTTCGAGTCGAGCGCGGCGAGCAGGTCGTTCTCCGCGATGATTTCGCCGCGCGCGCAGTTCACGATGCGCACGCCGGGCTTCATCTTCGAGAAGGCCGCCGTGTTCAGCATCCCGCGCGTCTGCTCCGTGACCGGCAGGTGGATGGTGATGAAGTCCGCATGCTCGTAAATCGCGTCCACGTCCGCCGCGAGCGAGAAGCCGAGCGATTTCGCGCGGTCTTCGGTGAGGAAGGGATCGTAAGCCAGCACCTTCATGCCGAAGGCCAGCGCGCGCTTGCCGACCTCGGTGCCGATGCGGCCCGCGCCGAGCACGCCGAGCGTCTTGCCGTGCAGCTCGACGCCCATGAAGAGCTTGCGGTCCCACTTGCCGGCGACCATCGAGCCGTGCGCCTGCGGGACTTTGCGGGCGAGGTTGAGAATCATCGCGAAGCTCAACTCCGCCGTGGTGAGCGTGTTGCCGGCGGGGGTGTTCATCACCACCACGCCGCGCTGGGTGGCGGCTTCCACATCCACGTTGTCCACGCCCACGCCGGCGCGGCCCACGACGCGGAGCTTGGTGGCGGCTTCGAGGACTTTCTTCGACACCTTTGTCTCCGAACGCACGACCATCGCCTCCACATCAGCAACGATGGGCAGCAGCTCGGCCTCGGACAGGCGCTTGTCCAGCACCGTGACCTGGAATTCCGGTCGCTGCCGAAACAGCTCGATGCCCTTGGGCGAAATTGGGTCGCAAATCAGAACCTTCATAATCAGGGCGCGCAGCTTAGGAGAGGGTGAGGGGCCGGTCAAATGTTCATGGGGTGGCTGTCACGTGGCTCCTGTCCTGAGCACGCGGCCAAGTGCAAGAATCGCGCACCGTGAACGCCAGCTCAAGCGCCTCACGGTCCTGCCGGCGGCGTGGCCTTGTCGCCGAGGCGGAAGAACTGCCAGAAGGCGTCGAGCTGCTTGGCGGTGTCGCCGCCGAGCACATCGGGCAGCGGGCTGGAGCCGTCGTCTTGGAAATACACCGGCATCTTTGTCTGCGGCTCGATGCGCAGCGGGTTGCGCGTCCATCGCTCGTAGTAGGCGCGCTGGATGCGCTCGACCGCGTAGGAGAAGTTGATGCCCTCGCTCTCGAAGACTTGCGCGGCCTTCGCCGTGCCGACGGAGTGGCACGAGATGCACGAGAAGCCGCCGTCCACGCCGATGAGTTTCTGCCCGACCTTCGCAAGCTCGACGTCGAGCGGCGGCTCGGCGGGCGTCTGCGGCGGAAAGCCGTGCGTCATCGCGAGGCCGATGGCGAAGTCGGCGGCATACTTCGGGAAGGCGGGCATGCGGTGCGCGAGCCAGTGGCGCGGCTTGTATTTGGTTTCGCCCGCGATGAACTGCGCCATCCACTCGGGCTTCAACTTGCCGCCGAGCAGTTCGTAGCGGGTGAAGCCATCGAGCTGGCCGTGGCAGCTGGTGCAGTTCAAGTTCCGTGCCTGCCTGTCGGCGAACTCGACGGGGACGTGGCGCTTCAAGGACGCGCGATCCGTGGCGGCGAATGCTTGCAGCGCCTCGCGCTCAGCCCTGGCAAAGTCGTAGTGCGGCGCCTTGCCCGCAGCCGCTTCGGCGAGGCAGCCAGCGGTCCACTGCGCGGCGGCCAACTCGGCGAGCGGCTTTGCCTTAAACTGGTTGTCGAGCTTGAGCGTGTGGCAGTTGAGGCAGCCGCTGCTCTGCACAAGCTGCTTGCCGCGCGTGAGAATGGCGGCGTCGGTCGGGGGGCCCGGCTGCTTGGCCATCGGCGCGATGGAGGAGAGGAAGCCGGCAAGCTGCTCGGCCTCGCCGTCCTTGAAATTGAACTTCGGCATCCGTGTCCACGCGTAGTGCGTGCCGGGGTTCTTGAGGAAGGCGAGCAGCGCAGCGGGCGGGAACTTGGCGTTGACGTGCGTGAGATTGAGCTTCGTGGCGTCGGGGTCGCCGATGTTCGGCACGTTGTGGCAGCCCGTGCAGTGCAGCGCCTCGACAAGCTTCTTCGCGGACTCAATGGACTCGTCGTCGTTCTTCAACTCACCAGCGTCACGCGCGCCGGTCTGCGACGCGAGAAACGCGGCGATGGCCTCCGCGTCCGCCTGTGCGGTCGGGCCGTGCAGCAGCTTCGGCATCGTGGCGGTGGCGCGCTGGGCCTTTGGGTCGAGAATCCAATTCGCCATCCAGCCGAAGTGCCGTCGCACACCAATGCCCTCGAAGCTCGGCGCGTCCATCGTCAGCTCCGGCGCGCCGGCGTCGGTGGTGTGGCACTTCGCGCAGCGGGCCTCGAAGAACAGCTCGCGTCCAAGTCGCAGCTTGTTCTGTTCCACGAGCGATTCGTTGCCGACCGCGCGGCTCACCATGCCGGCGTGGACCGGTTCCCAAAGCGATCCCTTCTCCGACCACAGCAGGCGCAACATCGCATCACCGCTGGCCGGGCTGGTGAAGGTGACTTTCAGCGCGTTGTTGCCCTTACCGAGGCGGACGGGCTTGGTCGGCTCGCTGGCTTTTTTCCCGTCGCCGGTGAATTCGAGCACGATGTTCGTGCCCAGCTCGACCTTGACCGTGCCGCTGGCCTCGGCCTTGAAAAGGTAGTCGCCGCGCAAATCCACGGAGATGAAGCCGGTGAAGGTCGCGGTGAACTTGCCCGCGCTGAGAAACGGCGTGGGCGGCTGTCCGGCGGGGACGTAGAGCCATGCATTCGGCGCGGAGACGGTGTCGCTCACCGCACCGACAGTGTAGGTCAGCGCGAGGCCCGGCTCGGTCTTCACCGGCTGTGCGCGAGCGGACGCGGCGAGGAACGCGGCGACAAAGAGGCTGCGGAAAATGAGTTGTGTCATCGTCATGGGCGCACGCTCAGGCGAAACGCTCGGAGGGTTGTAGCGATTTCCGGACGGGAGACAAGCGCGGCGGGAGGTGGCTGAACGGTCATGACGCGGCCGCTTGCTAGCTGAGTCACCAGTCGCGACTCCCCTTCGATGGAACCTACTTCTTCACCGGAGCCGCCGTGCTCTGGCGGATGACGATGTCGGCAGACAAGCGCTTGGACTCGGCCTTCTCCCCGCGCAGCTTCGCCAGCATCAACTCCATCGCGGCCACGCCGAGACGGAACTTGGGCTGCCGCACGGTCGTAAGCGGCACGCGGAAATGCTCGCTCACCAGAATATTTCCGAAACCAGCGAGCGAATAATCCTGTGGGATCTTCAAGCCCTGTTGCAACAGCAGGCTCCCTACGCCGATGGCGACCAAGTCGTTGACGGCCTGAATGGCGGTGGCGTCGGTGGCCTCGCCGAGGAATTGCACCGCGGTCTTCTCACCTTCCTCGATGGTCGATCCGGCTTGGAAGATGAGCCGGTCGTCGAACTCCACCTTCGCCTCGCGCAGCGCCTTCTTGTAGCCGGCGAAACGGTCCAGCGCCCACGGGGCCGACTGCGGCCCGGCAAAGAACGCGATGCGCCGGTGGCCGAGTTCGAGCAGGTGCCGTGTGACGTCCGCCGAGGCAGTCGCGTCGTCGCCCTCGACGCACGGGAAGCCCGCACAGAACTTCGCGCGCGAACCGAGGATCACCACCGGCACGCCGTTGCCTTGCAGCTCGTCGTAAATCTTGACGCTCGTTTCCATGCGCGACGCGGGCGAGATGAACAAGCCGTCCACGCGCCGCGACAACAGCCGCCGGATGCACTGGTCCTCCCGTGTGGCGTCATTGTGCGAGTGGAGCAACAGGAGCGCGTAGCCTTGCTGGTAGGCCCATTCCTCGATGGCCATGACCAGCCGCGCAAAGATGGGGTTGGTCAGCGTCGGGATGATCAAGCCCAGCAGCCGCATGCTGCGCGTGCGCAGGCCTGCGGCGGCGGCGTCGGGCACGTAGCCCATCTCCTCGGCGAGTTGCCGGATGCGCGCCTTGGTGGCCACGGAGATATCCTTCGCATCGCGCAGCGCCTTGGAGACGGTCATCACGGAGCAACCCGCTCGGCTGGATATGTCTTTGAGGCGGACCATGGTTTTAGCGGAAGCCAGCAGCATTCAGTGTTCAGCCAAGAGCGAGCTGGGAGTGAAGGTTGGCCGAGGGCAAGAGCGAACTGAACACTGAAGACGGCACACTGAAAACTCTTTTCACACGCTGGACCCGTTCCAGTTCAACTTCTGTCGCAGCGTCCGGAAGAACGAATCGCCCGGCAGATGCACCAGCCGCACCGCTTGCTCGCTGCGCCGAATCACCACCGTCTCGCCAGCCGCCAGCGGCGCGACCACCTCGCCGTCGGCGGAGAGCAGTGCCTCCATCTTCCCGCTCAGCGCGCGGATGCCGATGGCGGAATGCAGGCTCACGACCACGGAGCGGTTCGAGAGGGTGTGCGGGCAAATCGGCGTGATGGTGAATACCTCCGCACTCGGGCTGACAATCGCCCCGCCCGCCGCCAGCGAGTAGGCCGTCGAGCCAGTCGGCGAGCTGACGATGAGGCCGTCGCAGCGATAACGGGTCAACTCCTCGCCGTCCACCGTGACTTCGATCTCGATGAGCCGCGAGCCAGCACCACGGCTTACGACGAAGTCGTTGAGCGCGCGGCGCGACAACAGCTTTCCGCCAAGCGAGCCGCTCACTTCGATGAGCGGTCGGGTCTCGATGGTGAACTTCCCCTGCCAGACGAAACGCAGCTCCTTCGCAAACTGATCGGCAGAAGTCGCGGTGAGGAAACCGAGGCCTCCGAGGTTTACGCCGAGGAGCGGCGTGCCCGCGACCGCAGTGTCGCGCGCAGCGCGCAGCATCGTGCCATCGCCGCCGAAGACCAGCAGCAGATCGGTCTCACGGGCCACGGCGGCGGCATCCACTGCGGTGGGAACCTTGAGATTCGCGAGCCGGGCGGTCGCGATGTCCGCGACTGGTTCGCGCCCACTGGCGCGCACCAGCCGGGCGGCCTGTTGCACGATCGCCGCGCAGGAGCTTTTCTCCACGTTCGCCACCAGCCCGACGCGCCGGATGTTGTCCGCGATTTTCTTCACGTGCGAAGGGGTTTAACCGAAACCCGCCGCCAAGGCAACCGCGCGAGATACGGGGTGCCAGCTTCGCTCGCATGGCGGACTTGGCATTTCTCCGCCCGTTCGCCAGCCTTCGCGCATGAGTTGGTTCTACCGTTCGCTCATCCGCCCGGCGCTCTTCACGCAGGACTCGGAGGCGATTCACAACCGCACGCTCGCAGCGCTGGCTTGGACGGCGCGGCAACCGCCGCTGTGTCGCGCGCTCGCCTGCGCTTTTGGAACGCGGGATTTGCCGGTGGAACTCTTCGACCTTCGATTCCCCAACCCCGTCGGTCTCGCGGCGGGCATGGACAAGCAGGCCATCGCCGCGCCGGTCTGGGGCTCGCTGGGCTTCGGCTTCAGTGAACTCGGCGGTGTGACTTGGCACGCGCAGTCGGGCAATCCGCAGCCCCGGATGTTCCGCGCCGTGGCCGATGAGGCGCTCGTCAACCGCATGGGTTTTAACAACGGCGGCGCGCGCGCGCTGGCCGAACGCCTCGCCGCGTGGCGCGAGCAGGGCCGTTGGCCCGAACACCCCGTCGGCATCAACCTCGGCAAGTCCAAGGTCACGCCACTGGACGAGGCGGCAGACGATTACGCGAACTCCTTCCGCGTCCTCTGGCCGCACGCAGACTTCTTCGTAGTCAACGTCAGCTCCCCAAACACGCCGAACCTGCGCCAGCTTCAGGACAAGTCGGCACTCGACGAAATCCTCGCCGCGATCCAGCGGGTCAACGCTAAGCAGGCGAAGTCCGGCAAACCCAAGCCGGTGCTTGTGAAAGTCGCTCCCGATCTCACCTTCGAGGCACTCGACGAAATCCTCGAACTCGTCGGCCCGCGCCAGCTCGCCGGCATTGTCGCGACGAACACGACCATCACGCGGCCCGAGACACATGACGCACGGCTGAAGCAGATTTACTCCGAGACCGGTGGGCTGAGCGGCCGGCCGCTCCGCGCCCGCAGCACCGAGGTCATTCGCCATCTCTTCCGACAGAGCAAGGGCGCAGTGCCCATCATCGGAGTCGGTGGCATCGCCAGCGCGGCGGACGCGTGGGAGAAAATCACCGCGGGCGCCTCGCTCGTGCAGGTCTATTCCGGTCTCGTCTATGAAGGCCCCGGCCTCATCGGTGACATCGTGAACGGCCTCCGCTGGCGTTTGGAAGTGGAAGGCTTGACGGAACTCAAGCAAGCGGTCGGGTTGCGGGCGTTGTGAGGCGGCGGCACAAAAACTTACCCCACCAACCATGTGCTTGAGCCCTTCGTCCTTCCGCGCGTGCGCCGCCAGCTTGTTCATCGTTCTCCTCGCCAGCGCCCTCGCGCAGGCCGACAAGCCGCTCTTAAAACCCCACCCTGCCGCCGTGCCGAACACCCACGCGCCCGGCGAAGTGGACCGGCCTGAGCTGGTGCCGTTCATCGTCGCCGATCCCGCGAAACTGCGGGGCATCGTCGTGGACGAGACCGCCGCCACGCTCGTGGGCCAGTGGCAATACTCCACGCACACGCCGCCCTACGTCGGCCTCGGCTACCTGCACGACCAGAACGCCGGCAAGGGCGAGAAGTCCGTGACCTTCACGCCTGACCTGCCGCGCGCGGGGCGATACGAAGTGCGCCTCGCCCACTGCTACAACATCCGCCGTGCGACGAACGCGCCCGTCACCCTCCGCCACGCCGACGGCGAGACGAAGCTGCGCGTGAACCAGCAGGAAGAACCGCCGCACGGGCGGCTCTGGCGAACGCTCGGCACGTTCCGCTTCGCCGCCGGCACAAACGGCTGGGTGCGCCTCTCGAACGAAGGCACCGGGGGCAAGTATGTGATTGCGGACGCAGTGCAGTTCCTTGCGGTGCCGTAACGAGGGCAGCCTTGCCCGTTGCGCCTGCGCCGCGTAGAACCTCCGCACTCAAGCCATGCACTTGCTCCGAATCCAACCGCTTTTCGCCACATCACTCTGCGCGGTCCTGCTCGCCGTCGGCTGCCAATCACAGCGGCCTGCGCCGCAGGTCACGGTGTTTCCGGCTACGACCGAACTGAAGCAACATCCGCTCATCGGAGCGCCGCGAACTTTGGAGAACCAGTTTCATCTCCCCAAGCTAGCCGAGATGGAAGCGGCCATCGTGCAAGCCATCGCGGACAAGAAGTTGCCCGGCGGAGTCCTACTGCTGGAGCAGCACGGCGCGACTTATCGCAAACACTTCGGTCAACGCGCCATCGTCCCCACTACCGAGCCGATGTCCGAGGACACACTCTTCGACGCCGCATCGCTCACCAAGGTCATCGCCGCCACGCCGGCCATCATGCGGCTGATTGACCAAGGGAAGGTCGGCCTCGAAGACCGCGTGGTGAAGTTCATCCCGGAGTTCGGCACACTCGGGAAGGAAGTCATCACCATCCGCCAGTTGCTCACGCACACGTCGGGCTTGCGGCCTGACATCAGCCTCAAGCCGGACTGGTCCGGCTACGACGCAGCCATCCGCCTCGCGTGCGAGGAGAAGCTCGCCGCGCCACCGGGAACTAAAATCATCTACAGCGACACCGGACTGTATCTGGTCGGCGAAATTGTCCGGCGCGTCAGCGGGCTGCCGCTCGACCAATTCGTGCAACGCGAAGTCTTCGGCCCGCTCGGCATGACCGACACCGGCTTCAATCCACCGCGCAGCAAGCTCGCGCGCATCGCGCCCACGGAGGTCGAGAGCGGTCAACCGGTGCGTGGTGTCGTCCACGACCCACGCGCACGACGCATGGGCGGCGTGGCGGGACACGCGGGACTTTTCACCACGGCGCACGACCTCGCGCTCTTCGCGCGCATGATGATCAACGAAGGCGAACTTGCTGGCGTCCGCGTCTTCAAGCCGGAGACCGTGCGCCTCTGGACCTCAGTGCAAACGCCGCCGGGCGTCGCGGGCCGGCGCGGGCTGGGCTGGGACATCGACACGGGTTTCAGCGGCCCGCGCGGCAAGCTCTTCCCCATCGGCTCCTACGGCCACACGGGCTGGACGGGGACGAGCCTATGGATAGACCCGTTCTCCAAGACGTTCCTGATTTTTCTCTCGAACCGAAACCATCCGACCGAGGCCGGCAGCGTCGGCGTGTTGCGCGCGAAGCTCGGCACGCTCGCGGCGGAGGCGGTGCGGAACTTCAACTTCGCCTACGTCCCCGGCGCACTCGCTCCGCGCGAAGACGCAGTGGCCGCCGGCCGCTTGCGCCCGAGCGCCGCACCCGTGGACACCGCTGCGCCGGTGCTCAACGGCATTGATGTGCTGGCGAAGAACCAGTTCGCCCAACTCAAAGGCCTCAAGCTCGGCCTCATCACGAACCACACCGGCCAGGACCGCGCGCGCAACGCGACGATTGACTTGCTGCACAAGGCGCCCGGCGTGTCGCTCGTCGCACTGTTCAGTCCCGAGCACGGCATTCGCGGTGCGGTGGACGACAAAGTTTCCGACTCGAAGGACGAGCAGACGGGCCTGCCGGTCTTCAGCCTCTACGGCGTCCGCCGCACGCCCACGCCGGAGCAACTCGCGGGACTGGACGCGCTCGTGTTCGACATCCAGGACATCGGCTGCCGCTTCTACACGTATCCGGCCACGATGATTAACTGCATGGAAGCGGCGGCGAAGGCGAAGAAGAAGTTCATCGTGCTCGACCGCGCGAATCCCATCGGGGGCGTCGCGGTGGAAGGGCCGCTGCTCGTCGGCACGAACTCCTTCGTCGCGTGGCACAAAGTTCCCTTGCGCCACGGGATGACGCTCGGCGAAGTCGCGCGGATGGTGAACGCGGAGCGCGGCTTCGATGCGGACCTCACCGTGATTCCCGTCGCGGGTTGGTCGCGTAGCCAGTGGTTCGACGAGTTCGGCCAGCCGTGGACGAACCCATCGCCGAACATGCGGAGCCTCGCGGCGGCGGCGCTTTATCCCGGCGTCGGTTTGCTGGAGAGCGCCATCAGCGTGGGGCGCGGGACGGACACGCCGTTCGAGGTCGTGGGCGCGCCGTATGTGACCAACGACGTGCGCTTCGCCGCCGAGCTGAACCGCGCGGGGCTGCCCGGCGTGCGTTTCCACGCGGTGCGTTTCACGCCGACCTACAGCACGTTCAAGGACCAGCCCTGCGGCGGCGTGCGCCTCGTGCTGACCGACCGCGACGCGCTCAACGCCGTGGACGTGGGCCTGACCATCGCGGTCACGATGCAGCGGCTCTACGGGACGAACTTCGCGGCGGACAAGATGCAGGTGCTGCTGCGCGAGCCGTCGGTGCTGGCAGGCATCAAGTCGGGCAAGTCTGTCGCGGAGATGAAGGCTGGTTGGGCGGCGGACTTGGAGGCATTTAAGAAGCGGAGAGAGCCCTTCCTGCTCTACCGATGACCGCGGGCGCACGCCGATTTGAACCACTAACCGGCACTGACCTGCACTTATCCGGAGGAAGCCACATAGAGGCAACTCGCCGACGGCACTGTATCGGCATTTCCTTACCTCCATTAGTGCAGGTCAGTGCCGGTTAGTGGTTCAACGCCGTGCCTTGTGTCGCGGCCTGAAGTTTTCCCACGGCTTCCCGTCAGTAACCGCGGCATTCAACAACTCGCCCTCAACCTCACATGAACCGACTACTCGTCCCCGCCCTGCTCGCCTCCGCGTTCCTCACCACCGCCGCCGACTGGCCGCAGTGGCGCGGCCCAAACCGCGATGACATCTCCAAAGAAACCGGCCTGCTCAAGCAATGGCCCGAGGGCGGGCCAAAGCTCGCGTGGATGAACAAGGACGTGGGCCTCGGCTACTCCGGCTACGCCATCGCGGGCGGCAAGCTCTTCACGGTAGGCCTGCGAGGCGACACCGAATTGCTCATCGCGTTGGACACGAAGACGGGCAAGGAACTCTGGGCCACACCGGTTGGCCCCATGCTCAAGAATGGCTGGGGCGACGGCCCGCGCGCCACGCCCACAGTGGACGGCGATCTGGTCTTTGCGATGAGCGGCACGGGCACGTTGCTCGCGGCAAGGACGGCGGACGGCAAAGAGGCTTGGAAGGCCGCGATGCGCGACTTCGGCGGCAAGACGCCGGGCTGGGGCTATTGCGAGTCCGTGCTGGTGGACGACGGCAAGGTCATCTGCACGCCGGGCGGTGGACAGGGCACGTTGCTCGCCCTCGACAAGGTCACGGGCAAGAAAGTCTGGCAGGCCGACGGCTGGACAGATGGCGCTCACTACTCCTCCCCCATCGTCGCGACCCACAACGGCACGCGGCAATACATCCAGCTCACCTCGCAGCACGTCGCCGGAGTGAACGCCAAGGATGGCAAGGTGCTGTGGAAGTCCGAGTGGCCGGGCAAGACCGCGGTCATCCCGACGCCCATCTTCAAGGACGGCCATGTTTACATCACCTCCGGCTACGGCGTCGGCTGCAAGCTGGTGAAAGTCGGCGCGGATAACGCGGTGAGCGACGTCTACGTGAACCAGAACATGGTCAACCACCACGGCGGCGTGATTCTGGTGGGCGACAAAATTTACGGCCACTCGGACAAAGGCGGATGGACCTGCCAGGACTTCAAGACGGGCGAAGTGACCTGGTCCTCGAACAGCCTCAAGAAGGGAGCCATCCACTGTGCCGACGGGATGTTCTATTGCCTCGAAGAAGGCAGCGGCACGGTCGCGCTCATCGAAGTCTCCGCCAAGGGCTGGAGTGAGAAGGGGCGCTTCAAACTCACTCCGCAGACCGAGCAACGGAACCCCAAGGGCAAGGTCTGGACGCATCCCGTCGTCAGCGATGGCAAGCTCTACCTGCGCGATCAGGAACTGCTCTTCTGCTTCGACGTGAAGGGCAAGTGAGCGACACCATTCGCCTCGCCAATTCGGAGGCTGCCGTTTAGTTTGCGCGGCAGTGAAAATCCTCGTCGTCACCAATCTCTTTCCACCGCATCTGGCGGACACCGACGACTTCCGCTGCCAGAATGTGACCGACGCGCTCCGCGAGCGCGGGCACACGATCCGCGTGTTGACGTCCACCTTCGGGCTGGCCTCTGACAGCGGCCACACTGCCCGTAACGTGGGATCCTCCGCCGACCAACTCGACGCTGTTGTCCAGCGGCGGCTGCGTCTCAATGGCGCTTTCGGATTGGCGGCGGTCGCCGGACTTGGGGATTTGCGTGAACTGGAGGCGCGGAACAACGCCGTGTTGCGTGAGGCCATCGCGGAATTTGCGCCGGATCTGATCCACGTGTGGAGCCTGCGCGGGGTATCCAAGTCAATTCTGCTCACGCTGCGGCGGGCAAGCGTCCCAGTCGCCTTCCACGTGTCGGACACCTGGCTGGCGAATGAACTCCGCGAAGACCCGTGGCTCTCGTGGTGGCATCGCGAAACGGTGCCAGCAATGCACAAGATCCAGCGCGCGGGGTTGGAACTCTCCGGCCAGCGCACCAAGTGGGACGTGGAGACCCCGACCTTCATCGAGCCGGGCACCAGCCGCCTGCCGACGATTTTTGACCCGAGCACCGACGCCGGTTTCAAACCCAACTCCTTCGCAGAATTTCAGCTTCGGCGCATCCACTTCAGCAGCCCGGCGCTT
>CAMBZO010000012.1 GCA_945872195.1 Akkermansia muciniphila
CTTCTCCAAGTCGTCACTCTTGGGATGCCCCACGGTGACGGCCTTCTGGTAGTGCCAGCGGGCCAATTCGCGCGTGGGCGGCTGCTGCGTGGCGTAATAGACTGCGAGGTTGTAGTGCGCGACGGCGTAGCCGGGGGCGAGCTGGATGGCCCTGCGGAAGGCCGCTTCGGCGGGTTCGCGCTGCCCCTTCATGCTCAGGACGAGGCCGAGGTAGTTTTGCGTCTGCGCATTGTCGGGGTCGAGCTTGGCGGCGCGGCTCAGGGCGTCGAAGGCGTCGTCGGACTTCTGCTGGCGGAACTTGAGCAGCCCGAGCAGGGCGAGGGAAAACGCGTCATCGGGGTCGAGCGCGAGCGCCCGTTTCAGGTGAGTCTCAGCCTCGGGAAGCTTGTTCAGCTCCATCTGCGCGGCACCGAGGTTGGCGAGGGTGTAAACGTTGCCCGGGTCGAGCGTGAGGACTTCGAGGTATTTCTTCTCCGCTTCATCGAAGCGCTGGGCGGCGTAGGCGCGCTGGGCTTCGAGGGCCACGTTCGCAGCACCGGGCGGCAGGTCGGCAGAGATTTTCTTTGCCGACTTGGCGACCGGCGCGGGAGCCGCGACCGGAGCGGAGGAGCCTTTCAACAAGGCGAGCTCCTCCGCGGAGTAGGGTGTTCGTCGGGCCTCCAGTGCCGCGACTCTGGCCTGGGCGACGGCGAGGTCCTGCCCCAGTTTTTCTGTCGCGTTGCTGGACAACTTCTTTTTGTCGTTCAACTGCTTTTGCAGTTCGATGAGTTGTTTCTGAAAGTCCTCACGTTCTTTTTCAAGCTGCCGGAGCTTGGTCCCGTCCGTCGCGCCTTTCTGAATCTGGACTTCAAGGGCCTTGACGGAGGTCTCCAAGTCCTTGTTTTTCTTTTCCAACGCCTTCACCTGGTCGGTCGTGATGCCGATGGCGTTGTTCGGGTCAATCAGGATGGCCTCCATCTTCTTGTTTGCCTTGGCCAGGTCAGCGACCCGGTCCTGTTCGGCCTTGAGTTCGGTCCGCGCGGCGGTGAGAGCGCGCGCCAACTCCTCTGACTTGTTGCCCACGGTCAGCTTGGCGAGTTCGTCCACGCGGGCCTTGAGTGCGGAATTTTCTTTTTTGAGCACGGGGACTTCGGCTTTGTCGTTCAACACCGCGACACGCTTCTGCAAATCGTCGCGCTCCTTAACGATGCCGCCCACTCGCTTGGAGAGGTCTTCCACTTCGATTTGTTTGAGGTCGGCGGCCTTTTGAAGGTCGCGGGCCTTCTGCTGGGCCTTGCCGAGTTCGGCGGGGTCCACTTCCTTGGGGCGGGCTGCGAGGGCTTCCTTGAGCTTTTGCTGGGCACCGCTGCTCTCGGCGCGGGCCTTCACTAACTCGTTGTTCAGGTCGCGGATTTGCTTCT
Organism: Akkermansia muciniphila; assembly: GCA_945872195.1. Lineage (GTDB taxonomy): Bacteria > Verrucomicrobiota > Verrucomicrobiia > Limisphaerales > SXTU01 > SXTU01. The sequence continues at coordinate 1,401 of CAMBZO010000012.1, forward strand.
CCAAGCCGGTGAGCTTTTCCGACCCCGCCTCGTCGCCGGCCTGGCTGATGGGAATGATCGGTTTGGGGGCGGTGGTGCCGGGAAACTGGGCGTCCAACTTCTTGACCTGATCTTCGAGATAGAGCACGCGGAAGGTGACGAGCTTGGGCTCCCACGTTTTGTAAGCGGCTTGGAGCTTCTTCAACTCGTCAAGGGCGACTAGGTATTTTTCGAGGGCCTGCTTGCCTTGGCCGGCATCCAGAAGTGAATCACCCTGCAAAACCGTGTTGAACACCTTGACGTAAAGTTCATCTGCGGCAGCCGCCCGGGCGCTGGGACGGGCCAGCGCGAGACAGACCACGCAGAGGAACAGAGAAACGTGCTTCATGTTTCCCGAGCTTAGAAACAAGTGCGGGATTTTGGCAATGCGATTTCCGCCTCATGGTTCGCGTCACAGGGGCAGCAGCGCGCGGGCCTCCTTCCACAGTCGCAGACGGGTGGGAGCGAGGCGGATCCCAGCACCGGGCCCGAAGAGATTAGAAACTCGTCACCTCGTCTCCTACGCTGGGCTTCTCGTTTGGCTTCCTTGCACTCGGAAAAGTTTGCGCAACTCAGCGTCGTCCACCTAGTAATGGTGCGCTTGGATGATGGCGGCATCCCTATAGCACTGTGACAGTCCGCGGGAATACCACCGGTCTTTTGAACCCTCTTGCGCGGCGCGCGGGAAGGGCGGACACTGCGGTCATGAGCGGCACCACGACGATGCGCCAGCGGCCTGGCGGCCCGGTGAAACAGTTCTCCATCTTCACACCGAACCGGCTGGGGCGCCTGCACACGCTCACCACGCTGCTCGCATCGCGCAACGTCCACATCCTCGCGCTCACGGTTCTCGACACGACGGACAGCTCCATCATCCGCCTCGTGGTGGACGACCCCGAAGCCGCGCGTGGCCTGCTGCACGAGCACGGTTTCCCCTTCAGCGAAAGCGACCTGCTGGTGGTGGAAATCGAGTCCGAGACGCAGTTGAAGGACGTGCTCGCCGCGCTGCTTCAAGCGGAGATCAACATCCACTACATCTACTCCTTCATGACGCGATCCCGGGATAACACCGCGCTCGCGCTGAATCTGGAGGACCGCGACGTGGCCGAGGACGCGCTGCGGAAGCACCAGTTCAAGGTGCTCGGCCAGGCGGACATTTCGCGCTGAACCGCGCCGGCGACTGAGAGTCGCAGACCCGGGCATCCAACTTGGCTGGTTGGCGTAATTCGGATTGACTCCCGCACCCACGGAACTCGGAATGGTCAACATGTTGAAACGAGTTCGCAAGAACGGCGCGAAGCAGCCGCCGGTCGCCGGCCGGTTCGCTATCGTCGCCTCGGAATACAACGCGCGCTACGTGGACGGGATGCTCCGCGCGGCGAAGACGGAGTTGAAAGCGGCGGGCGCGGCGGAAGTGCGCGTGGTGCGGGTGCCGGGGGCGTTTGAGATTCCCGTCGTCGCGGGGGCACTGGCGCGGCAATGCGGCAGTTATGACGTGGTGATCTGTCTCGGCGTCATCCTGCAAGGGCAAACCTCGCACGCGGAGCAGGTCGGTGAGGCGGTGACGCAGGCCTTGTCGCAGATCGCCATCCAGACCGGGGTGCCGATGATCCACGAGGTGCTCGTCTTCACCAACGAGGAGCAGGCGCGGGTGCGGTGTCTGAGCAAGGACTTTAACCGCGGAGCGGAGGCGGCGCAGACGGCCTTGAAGATGGCGCGGGTGATGGACGAAATCCGTCCGGTGGTGGATGACTGCCCGTTTTGAGCTGCGACGTGCCATAAGCCTCCCGACTCCCTCGCAACAGAGCCGGTGAAAACGCTCCCGCCCCCCTTGACCCCGAATGGCAGGTCACTACTCTCCGTCCACTTTGGCGCCCGGACCGAACTGGTTCGGCGTCAATTCGGACAACCCTAAAACACGAACATGAAATCCCTGATACTCACCCTCACCGCCCTCGCCATCGTGGCCGGCACCGCCTCGGCTGGCGATGTCACCGGCAAGATCACCCTCAAGGGCACGCCGCCCCCGGAAGGACCGCTCCCGATCGATCCCACCTGCAGCAAGTTTCACCCCGGCAAAGCGCCGACCACCCGGTTCTACGTGGTGGACGCGACCGGTGGTCTGGCTGACTGCGTGGTGTATCTCGAAGGTGCCAAGGGCGGCGCGACTGCGGACAAGCCCGTTGTCATTGACCAAAAGGGCTGCGAATACCTGCCCTACATCAGCACGGCCAGAGTCGGCCAGACCGTTCGTGTGCTGAACTCCGACCCCGTCATGCACAATGTCCACCCCACCCCGACGGGAGAAGGCAACAAGGAACAGAATCGCGTGCAGCTCAACGCCTCCGCCCCGGCGCTGGACCACAGTTTCCCAACGGCGGAGAAGTTCCTCCGCTTCAAGTGCGACGTTCACGGCTGGATGTTCGCCTACGTGAGCGTGTTCGACCACGGCTTCCACACCGTCAGCGCCAAGGACGGCTCGTTCAAGATCACCGGCGTGCCGGACGGCAAATACAAGCTCGTCGTCGAGCACCGCCGCGCCGCGCCGGTTGGCAAGAGCGTGGTGAAGGAAATCGAAGTCAACGGCGGTGCGATGGTTAACCTCACCCTCGAAGTGCCCGCGCCGGCCAAGTAATTTGTCCCTTCCCGAGCCGCCGCGCCCGGGAGGGTGCGGCGGCTTTTGTGTTTTTGGCAGGGAAAGATTAAAGAGGCACCCGCAACTTTCTGCCCCCCCTTCCTCCATATCGTAATCTTAATCTTTCTCCGAATCCCCACCCGCTTCCGCTCATGCCGCCCGTCTGCCAGCCTTGGCTCCACCGCTTCGCCGTTCTCACCGCTTTGGCGACACTGGCGCTCATCGGCATCGGCGGGCTGGTGACAAGCCACGGCGCGGGCATGGCCGTGCCGGACTGGCCGAATAGCTATGGCTACAACATGTTTACCTTCCCGCTGTCCATGTGGGTTGGCGGGATTCTCTACGAGCACTCGCACCGGCTGGCCGGCTCCGTGGTCGGATTTATGACGCTGGTGCTGGCGCTTTGGCTGAACGGTCGGCCCGCGGCGAAGTGGCTGCGTGGGGGAAGTCTTGCCGTGCTGGCGCTTGGCCTGCTGGCCTCGACGAGCAGCAATGTAAAACTAGACAATGTGCTCTTCCTCGTCGGCACGGGCGTCGTGGGCTTCGGCATCAGCTTCGTCTGGCCGCAGCATGAACCTGTTAGCCCGCGACTGGCGCGTTTCGGATTGCTCGCGCTCGTGCTGGTCATCGTGCAAGGCGTCCTCGGCGGGCTGCGAGTCACCGCGCTGGCGGACTGGCTGGGCATTTTCCACGGCACGCTGGCGCAATGTTTCCTCGCGCTGATGTGCGCCATCGCGATGGTGACGAGCAGTTGGTGGCAAGGGCTGAAGGCGAAGTCGCAGCCCATGACCGTCCCCGCGCCGGTGCGGAACTTTCTACTGGTCACGACACTCCTGATTCTCGGCCAACTCGCGCTCGGGGCGTCCATGCGCCACCAACACGCCGGGCTGGCGGTGCCGGATTTCCCGCTGGCGCACGGCAAGGGCTGGCCCGCGACGGACGCTGCCTCACTCGTCACTTACAACCGTGAGCGGCACGACCACCGCGAGTTCAAAGCCATCACTGCGGGCCAAATCCACCTGCACATGGCGCATCGCATCGGCGCGCTGGTGGTGTTCGGCCACGTGTTGGGCTGCCTGCTGAAGCTGCGGCGCACGGTGGGCGTGACGCATCCGCTGGCGAAGGTCGCGGCCGGGTGGTTCGCTCTGATTTGCGTCCAGTTCGGCCTCGGCATCTGGACGGTGTTGAGCAACAAGGCGGCGGACATCGCCACGCTGCACGTCCTCGTGGGCGCGGCCAGTCTGGTCACGGGCGCGTTGCTGACACTGCTGGCGACGACGGTTTTCCGGGCGGAACCACGAGCCGGAGCAGGATTATGATGACGATTAAGAGCAGGACTAAGCGTCCGAAGCGACGCCTTCGCACTTGCTCTTAATCGTAATCCTACTCTTAATTTGCTTTCGATTTTCGTGAAGACTCTCGCCGAACCATTGAGTGAAGCCACCGCCACCGCCGACAAGGCGCGCTCCGGCGTGCTCTCAGAGCTATTCAAGGCGCGGCTCACCAGCCTCGTGCTGCTCACTACGCTCGTGGGTTTCTACCTCGGCCAGCGCGGCGGCATGAACTGGCTGGTGCTCATCAACACGCTGCTGGGCACGGGCCTGCTGGCGTGTGGTGCAGCGGCGCTCAACCAGTATCTCGAACGCGACTTCGACGCGCTCATGGACCGCACGGCGGACCGACCGCTCCCGGCGGGCCTCATCCAGCCGCAGACCGTCGTGGTGCTCGGCGGCGTGCTTTCCGTAGCGGGGCTGCTCTGGTTAGCGTTCGGCGCGAACCTCCTCACCGCCGTCCTGGGCGCGGTGACGCTCATCAGCTACCTGTTCATCTACACGCCGCTGAAGCGCAAAACCACGCTGAACACGGCCATCGGCGCGATCCCCGGCGCTCTCCCGCCGCTGATGGGTTGGACGGCGGCGCGCGGCGACCTGTCCATCGAGGGCTGGGCGCTCTTCGCGATTCTCTTCTTCTGGCAACTCCCGCACTTTCTCGCCATCGCGTGGATGTATCGGGAGGACTACGCGAAGGGTGGCTTCGTCATGCTGCCGCTGGTGGACCGCGACGGCACGCGCACCGGGCGCTCGGCGGTGAGCCACACGCTGGGCCTCCTGCCGGTGAGCCTGAGCCCTTTCGTTTTCCAAATGTCCGGCGCGCTCTACTTGGCGGGCGCGCTGGTGCTGGGGCTGGTGTTCCTCTGGTTCGCCGGGCGGTTCGCGAAGCAGATGGACCGCCTGAGCGCGCGGCGGCTGTTCTTCGCCTCGATTTTGTATCTGCCGCTGCTCCTCGGGCTGATGGTTTTTGACAAGCAGTAACAATTAAAAGTGAAGCGTGAGCAAGAAACACAAAGCAGCTTAGTCGGTAATTGACATTCAATCCCCCGCCGCGAGATAAAACGCGGCCTGCGCGGGAACGCAACCGAACGCAGACTAAAAAACGATTTATGCAGGCCACGAAAACTACGCACACGGAACCGGCGCACAGCCACGAGCACCACGACCCCGGCTTCCTGCGCTCCTACGTCTTCTCCACCGACCACAAGGTCATCGGCATCCAATACGGCTTCACCGCGCTGGCCTTCCTGTTCTTCGGCTTCCTGCTGATGATCTGCATGCGCTGGCAGATGGCGAAGCCCGGCGAGGCCATGCCCATCGTTGGCAAACTGCTGGAATCCCTCCTCGGTGAAGTCGCCAAGGGCGGCATCATCTCGCCGGACCTCTACAACGCCTTCGGCGCGATGCACGGCACCATCATGGTGTTCCTCGCGATTGTGCCGCTGGCCTTCGCCGCCTTCGGCAACTACGTCGTGCCGCTGCAAATCGGCGCGGTGGACATGGCCTTCCCGCGCTTGAACATGGTCAGCTACCAGTGCTTCGCCGTCGGCGGCGTCATCATGTTCGTCAGCTTCTTCATCCCCGGAGGCGCGGCTCAGGCGGGCTGGACCTCGTATTCGCCGCTGGCCACGGTCATCCCCACGCAAGGGCAGACCTTCTGGATTTTGGGAATGGTGTTCCTCATCACCTCATCGCTGCTGGGCGCGGTCAACTTCATCGCCACCGTCATCCAACTCCGCGCGCCGGGCATGACCTGGATGCGCCTGCCCTTCTTCACCTGGGTGCAATTCGTGACGGCGTTCATCCTCCTACTGGCCTTCCCCCCCCTCGAGGCCGCCAGCGTTCTTCAACTGATGGACAAGGTATTTGGCTCCAGCTTTTTCCTCCCAACCGGCCTGGTCATCTCCGGCAAGCCCTACGACATCTCCGGCGGCGGTAGCCCGCTGCTGTGGCAGCACCTCTTCTGGTTCCTCGGCCACCCGGAGGTTTACGTGTTGATTTTGCCCGCAATGGGTGTGGTGGCAGAAGTCATCGCCTGCAACACCCGCAAGCCGCTCTGGGGCTACAAGTCGCTCGTTTACTCGGTGCTCGCGGTGGGCTTCATCAGCTTCATCGTCTGGGCGCACCACATGTATCTCACGGGCATGGGCACGAAGATTTCCACCTTCTTCCAGACCACGACGATGATCATCTCGATCCCGTCAGTCATCATCCTGACGTGTCTATTCATGTCGCTCTGGGGCGGCTCCATCCGCTTCAACACGCCCATGCTCTTCGCGCTGGCGTTCCTCCCGATGTTCGGTATCGGCGGCCTGACGGGCCTGCCGCTGGGCTTCAACTTCAGCGACCTCCACCTGCACGACTCCTACTACGTCATCGCGCACTTCCACTACGTCGTCGCACCCGGGACCATCTTCGCGCTCTTTGCGGGCGTGTATTTCTGGTATCCGAAGATGACCGGCCGCTACATGAGCGAGACGCTGGGCAAGATTCACTTCTGGGGTTCGCTCATCGCGATGAACCTCGTCTTCATGCCCATGTTCTTCCAAGGCCTCTACGGCATGAGCCGCCGCATGAGCGACGGCGGAGCGACCTACGCGCTGGCGAATCCAGCCAACGAAGGTGTTGTCACTGCGCTGACCCAGACAGTGATGAAGCTCAACGTCTTCGTCACCCACGCCGCCTTCCTGCTGCTCATCGCGCAAATCCCCTTCATCATCAACGTCTTCATGTCCATGTTTAACGGCAAGAAGGTCGAGAACGACAACCCCTGGGACGCCACCACGCTGGACTGGCAGACGCCCACCCCGCCGCCGCACGGCAACTTCACTAAGGAAATCATCGTGTATCGCGGCCCCTACGAATACAGCGTGCCCGGCCACCCGACGGACTTCACCCCGCAGAACATGCCCGACCCGAAGCCCGCGAAGTAGTCCCACCTATTTCCCATCACACTTTCCCCATCCCCTAAAATGGAAATCCCCTATACAGTCAAACCCCGGCCCGACACGGGGCTCTACAACGCGAAGCTCGGCATCTGGCTGTTCCTCGCGTCCGAAGTGATGCTCTTCGGCGGCCTCTTCTCCGCCTACATCCTGCTGCGCGTCAGCTCGGACCTCTGGCCGCACGGCATGGTCAGCATCCCCGTCGGCACCTTCAACACCTTCGTGCTCATCGCCTCCTCCGTGACCGTCGTCATGTCGTGGGCCTCGCTCAAGCTGGGCAAACTCTCCGCCTTCAAGGGCTACATGGCGGCGACCATTGTGTGCGCCTTGGGCTTCCTCGGGGTGAAGAGCTTTGAGTATTACGCCAAGTTCACGCACTACGACGTGTGGTTTAAGGACGAGGCCACGGCGAAGAAGTATTTCACTGCCGCCTACGGGGAGAAGGGCGAGGAGGCCACGCGCAAGCTCTTCGTCGAGCGCTTCCACCTCCACAACACCAAGGCCACCTACGACGCGAACCAAATCCAACTCACCGGCCACCTCTTTGGCAACCCGATGTTCGCGACGCTCAAGAAGCTCACGTCCGCGAAGCAGGAAACCATTCAGTTCACCCCCGACGCGCCCTTCGGCACGCACGACCATCCAAAGGCCATCGAGGTGAAGTTGAGCGACGTGCAGCGCCTCTCCGCCTACGTTCCGGCGCACAGCACCTACTTCGCGATTTACTTCACCATCACCGCTCTCCACGGCCTGCACGTGCTCGGCGGTGCGATTGTGCTGGCCTACTTCCTCTTCACCGCCGACCACTGGTGGAAGAAGTCCCCGGAGCAGATGGCCAACCGCGTCGAAGTCGGCGGCCTCTTCTGGCACTTCGTTGACCTCGTCTGGATTTTCCTCTTCCCCATCATCTATCTCCTCTAACCGCACATGAGCCACGACCATTCCCACTCGCACGGACCCGGCGAAGCCTGTGACCACGGGCACGACGACCACAACTCGCCGGAATACATCCACAAGACCATCAGGAAATACTTGAAGGTGGGCGGCATCCTCTTCGCCGGCACCATCCTCACCGTCGCGATGTATTACGTCCACATCCCCAGCGTGGCGGCCACCATCGCCATCGCGCTGCTCATCGCCACGGTGAAGGCGGCCTTCGTCGCCGGCGTGTTCATGCACCTCTCGGACGAGCGGAAGATGATTTACAGCATCCTCCTCTGCACCGTCTGCTTCCTCATCAGCCTCATGGGCCTGACCCTCTGGGCGATGAACGACTTCCCGTTCTTCACCCTCGTGGACGGCAAACCTTTCTAAGGGCATAGTCTGCCATGTCGCTCAAAGCCTTTCACATCCTGTTCATCACCGCCTCGGTCGCGCTCTCGTTCTGGTTCGGCTGGTATGAACTGGATCGCTACGCGACCACGAAGGTGGCGGCGGACCTGTGGTTCGGCGTCGGTTCCTGCGTCACGGGCGTCACCCTCATCGCCTACGGCATCTACTTCCTGAAGAAGCTCAAGAACATCAGCTACCTGTGAAGCACCGCCTCGCCCTCCTCGCGCTCGTCGCTCTGGTCACTCTCCTTTTGAGCGCGCCCGATGCCTCCGCCTGCGCCGCCTGCTTTGGCGCATCCGATTCCAAGCTCGCTGAAGGCATGAACGCCGGCATCTTCGCCTTGATGGGCGTCATTGGCAGCGTGCTCTTCCTCATCGCCGGCTTCTTCTTCTTCATCGCCCGCCGCGCGGTCACGCACCCGCTGCCCATGCCTGCTGAATCCCTTTCCGCCGTCGCAACCTCGAACGCCTGACCATGCAACCGAACCCCACCTTCCTCGAACAACTCAAGCAGGGCTTCATGCCCATCCTCGCCTCCGAGCACGGCAAGGACGTGGACTACTTCATCCTCATCATCCATTGGCTGATGGCCGTGCTCTTCATCGGCTGGATGGCTTACTTCTTCTACGCGCTCTTCCGCTTTCGCAAGAGCGCGCACCCCAAGGCCGACTACGTGGGCGCGAAAGGCACCCTCGCCAACAACGCCGAAATCGCCGTCGTCATCATCGAGGCCGTCCTGCTCGTCGCCTTCGCCATCCCGCTCTGGGCCAAGGCCGTTGAGAAATACCCGAAGGAAGAAGACGCCACCGTCATGCGCCTCGTCGCCGAGCAGTTCTCCTGGCAGGCCCGCTACTCCGGCAAGGACGGCAAGTTCGGCAAGCAGGAGCTGAAGCTCGTCTCGGAGAAGAACCCGCTCGGCTACGTCGAGTCGGACAAAGCCGGCGACGACGACCGCCTCTCCCCGCCCAAGGACATCCACGTCCCGCTCATCCCCGTGAAGGTGAAGGGCGACGACGGCAAGGAGCGCGACTCCTTCAAGCCCGTCATCGTCCACCTGACCACGAAGGACGTGATTCACTGCTTCAAAGTCGCCGCCATGCGCATGACGCAGGACTGCATGCCGGGCATGAGCATCCCGGTGCATTTCACCCCCACGAAGGTCGGCAAGTTCAACATCACCTGCGCCCAGCTCTGCGGCGGCGGCCACGCCTCCATGAGCGCGCTCTTCGTCGTGGACTCGCCCGAGGAGTATGACAAATGGCTCGCCGAAAAAGCCAAGGGCGTGAAGGAGATAGTCGCCCTCGAGTAGCCGGAAACTCCCTTTCACCGGGCGCGCGCCACCAGCGCGCGCCCTTTTTTGTGTCACCCGAACCCACCGAACCCAACCCTGCGCAGTCCCGCTTCGTCGAGTGGGCCGTCTGGGGCGGCATCGTCTTCGTGGTGCTCGCCATCGGAGTGGCTTACGTGCGCGAACGTCAGCGCACCCCCACGACGAAACTCCCCGTCATCGCTCAAGTCGCCGACTTCACCCTCACCAACCAGCTTGACCGCCCCGTCCGCCTCGCCGACCTGCGCGGTCAGGTCTGGGTCGCCGACATCATCTTCAGCCGCTGCCCCGGCCCCTGCGCCACGATGACCCAGCGCATGAGCGAGCTGCAAGCCGCCCTCCCGACGAACGCTCCCGTCAAGCTCATCTCCCTCACCACCGACCCCGAGCACGACACCCCGCGAGCCCTCGCCGCCTATGCGCAACGCTTCGGCGCGGACTCGAACCGCTGGCATTTCCTCACCGGCCCGAAAGCCGACCTCGTGAAGCTCGCCGTGAACAGCCTCAAGCTCACCGTCCTCGACACCGAGGAGGCCAAGCGCACCTCGCCCAACGACCTCTTCATCCACAGCACCATCTTCGTCGTCGTGGACAAACAGGGTCGCCTGCGCGCCGTCTTCGAGAGCCTCGACAACGTGTTGAGCGAGGAAGAAGTGACCGCCGGCGCGAGCCGCGAACACAGCACCTGGGAGAAGACCGTCAAACCCCGCCTGCTTGAGACCGTGAACACGCTACTAACAGAAAGCGATAAATGACCTACACCGACCTCCCGCTCATCAACGCCTGCCTCAACACCACCTGCACCGTGCTGCTCGTGCTGGGCTGGGTTCACATCCGTGCCGGGCGGAAGGTGGCACACCGCAACTGCATGATTGCCGCGCTCTGCACCTCCACGCTCTTCCTCGCCTGCTACCTCTACTACCACTACCAGATGCAGCAGCAACAAGGCACGGCGCACACGAAGTTCGTTGACCCTGCGTGGTTCCGCCCCATCTACCTCACCATCCTCTTCACGCACCTCATCGGCGCTTTCGCCATCGTCCCGCTTGTGCTGATGACCGTGAGCCGCGCCGCAAAGGAGCGCTTCGAGGCGCACAAAGCCATCGCGCGCTGGACCCTCCCCATCTGGCTCTACGTCTCCGTGACCGGCGTGGTGATTTACTTCCTGCTCTACCGAATTTTCCCGCAGCTACCGGGAGCGAAGTAATTGGTGATAAGAGAGTGAAGTCGTGGGTGCCCGGCCACGCACCGGACTAACTTCCATCTCCCCACACACCCAACTCCCGCAACTGCCGCTCCGCCGCCGCCGCCCAACCCTTGTTCGCCGCTGGACTCGCCGGGCTGGGATGTAGAATTCGACCGAAGCGCACCCCGCCCTCGCCCAGCGCCTCGCGCGCCCGCTTCTCCGCGAAGTCGCCGACGCCAATCACCCACTCCGGTCGCGTGATGGCGACGACCTGCCGCAGATGCTCATCGCAGATAGCGAAGAGCTTCTCCCGCTCCGCCGCGCCGAGCTTGTCCGGCGTCACGTTGCGCCCCCCCTCGTCCATGAAGGCCAGCGGGCAAAAGTTCACGACGAAGTGGTCCACGAAACACTTCTCCGCCGCCCCGAACTTCGCGGCGAACAAGCCCCACAGCCGCCGCCCGCTCACCTCCGAGCGCTGGCACGCGAAGCCCTCGATGGGCCGCTTCGGGTGCGCGCGCTTGGGTTGGGCGACGAGCGTGTAAATCCCCATCCAGTCCCGCACCGCTGCCACCTCGCCGAAGGGCACGCCCGTCTGCGCCATGCCGAACGGGCCGGGGTTCATCCCGAGCAGCAGCACGCGCTTGCGCCCGCCCCCGAACTTGCGCAGGAACAGCTCATGCGCCGCCCACGCGTAGTCGAGCGGGTTGTAAACGTAGGCCACCGGCGGCTTGAAGCGCAGCCGTCCGACGGCGTCACTCAACGCGCGCGCCGCGCTGACTAAATGCTCACTCATGGTTTGGACTAAAAGACTGAACCACTGACCTGCACTGACCTGCCCTAATGGGAAGAAGCATGGGCAGGGCTACAACCAACGAGCCTCCCGAACACGGCTTCTCATTAGTGTCAGTCAGTGCAGGTTAGTGGTTTTCAACTTCCAAGCTCAGTTCCGTCCTCGAGCTGTGCGGCCTTTCACCGCGTGCTCACCGTCACCTCGAAGAAGCGCGTGTCCGGCTTCAGCTTGATGCGGGCGTCCGCCACCTCGCCGATGCCGCTGGCGAAGGTCGTGGCCAATCCCTTCGGCGTCAGAAACCACACCGGCTCACGCGTCTCGCCCAAAGCAAACTCCCATTCCAGGCTGCTCTCCGCCGTCGCCTTGCGCACGCGCTGACGCACTCGCACACCGTTCACCTCGAAGCTGAACTCGGGAAACTTGTCCACCAGCCGGTAGCCCAGGAACTTCAATTGAGGTTCGACGTCGGGATTTCCAATGCGCAGCGGGTGTCCGTCGGGCGCGGTGAAGAACCGTTTCCCTAACCCCTTCGCCTGCCCGCCGCCGCGACCGGTCCACACGGGCGCGACATCAAGAAACTCGCCGCTCCACGCGAAGCGCACGCGGCACTGCTCGGCATCGAAGACGTAGTTCACCCCGCCCGGCAGCCCGACGGCGATGCTGCGCGTGCTGGAGTCCGCGATGAAGGTGCGGAAGACAATCGGCTCATCGCGCACCACCAGACGGTAATCCTGCGGCCCCGCCAGCAAGCCCTCCGGCAACGGCAGGGATTTCCCGGCGGCGAGCGCGTGGACGAGCGCGGCCATCTTCGCGTGTGCCTGCGTCGCAGGCATGTCGCTGAAGAACGCCGGCATCGCCGTGCCGGGCTGAAGTCGGCTCGGCTCGCGCAGCCAGCGCAGCAGCCAATCCGTGCGGATGCGCGCGTGCATCTCCGTCATGTCGGGACCGCGCAGGTCGCCCGCTGAGCGATGCCCGGCGAAGTCGTGGCAGTTGATGCACGCCAGCCCGCCGTCGCCCTTGCCAAGCAGCTTCAAGCCCTCGACGACCTGCACGGGTGTCGGTGGCAGAATCGTCGTGCCTTCGCCCAGTTCCGCGCCCGCCTGTTGCGCGAAGAGCTTCACCAGCGGACGCGCCTCCTCGCCGAGGTGCGCCGGCGGCAGCTTCATCCACGGGCGGATGCGCTTGTTGCTCACGAGCACCTCGGTGAGCCAGCTCGCGCGCAGTTTGTTGCCCGCGTCGGTGAGCGAGGGCGGCGCATCGGCTCCTTCCAGCTCGCGCTTCGCCGGGCCGTAAAGCTCGTGGCACTCGGCGCAGTTCAGCTTCCGCGTCAGCCGGTGAAACTCCTGCACCGGGGCGGACGAAAGCGGTGCCACCGTGAGCTGCTCCGTCACGGAGGCGGCCCACGCCAGCTCGCGATTCGCAAAGGCCGTGTGCGGCACCGGCTCGCGGGCGAAGTGCTCGGACTCCCACTCAAGTTGCAGCCGCGCCGTCGCGCTGGGCTTGCGGGTGAACTCGATTTTCAACGCGCGCTCGCCGGCTTCGAGCTGGGTCGGCCGACCCTGGATTTCCTTCCCGTCCACAAAGACCTTCGCATCGGCGAAGAGCGTGAAGCGTCCGCTGCGCGCTAGTTTGAGCACGCCGTTCCACTCGACCTTGAAGTTCGGTTTAAGCGCGGGGTGGATGGAATCGTCCGCCAGCAGCGTGAAGTTCGGCGTGGGCAGGGCGAACTTCGCCGTGCGCTGCCCGTCCGTGGCGGTGGCGATGAGGCCGGGGTGGAGCGGGGCTTGTGCGAGCAAACTGCCGGGCAGGGCTAGCAGCCCAACGAGGCAGAGGATTTGAACGCGGAACACGGCGGCAGGCTACGAAGTTTGGGACGGCGGCGGCAAGCGCTCCCCTCACGTCGCCGGCACGAAGCGCTGGAGCAGCAGCGCCAGCACGAAGCACACGAGGAAGCCCACGCTCACCTGCGGCGGCTGGTTCGCAACGGCGAGCAAGTCCACGAGGCAGATGCCCGCAAGCAGGCCGGAGACGGTCTTGCCAATGTCCGGCGGCGATTGCCAGAACGTTGGGCGCAGGCAGCGCAGCGCCCACAACGCTACGATGGCCGAGGCGAGCAGCGCCTTCTCGCGGAAGTAGCCGTCGTTGACGATGAACGCCAGCACGAGCGGCGCGGCAAGCAACACCAGCGGCCAGTAGCGAATCAACCCCGGCGCGCTCTCGCGGCGCGCGAGGTAGCTCAGGCCGATGATGTAGCAGCCCAGCGCCGTCGCGCTCCAAAGCGACCATCCGTCCACGCCACGCGCGCCGGTGGCTGCCGCGGTGAGCAGCAGGAAGAACCGGCACGCCGCCATCAGCACCGGCGACCAGTCGAGCGACTTGTGAAACGCGTCGTAGAGGACGACGCAAGCGAGAAGCTGCAACGCGAGGATGGCTGGCTCGCGTCCAAGCCAGACGAGCATTCCAGTTCCGCCCGCGAGCAGCAGCGCGCTCAACAGCCAGACAGCCTCGCGGGAAATTGCGCCAGAAGGAATGGGGCGCTCGCGCCGGTGCTGCCTGTCGAACGCCGCGTCGAAGGCGTCGTTGAGGAACATCCCGCCGACATAGACCAGCGTCGCGCCCGTGCACAGCCACGCGAAACGGTCCCACTCGCCGCCGCCGCCGAGCAGCCAACCGGCGAGACAGTTGGACCAAACGGTGGGCAGATTCGAGACGCGGCCCAACACTAGGAGGGTTCGAAGTGATGCCATGTGCGCGGGAGGATGGAGCGCGGTCAGCGTCGGGGCGAGGTAGAAAGCACGGCGCGGCACCGTAGCGCCAACACTCATCTCCGTGCGTCACCGGCCTTGGCTTGAATTTAGCAGGACCTGCGCAGTATGACTTGGCAGTGCCATCGCTTCTGCAACCCATCGTTCGCGTTGCATCACTGCTTACATTGGCAGGATTGCTCGTCACGGCGGTGAACGCAGCGACTCCGGTGGACTTCGCTCGCGAGGTCCGGCCGCTGCTGGTGAAACGCTGTCTCGCGTGTCACGACGCCGAGCACGCGAAGGGCGGGCTGCGGCTCGACTCGCGCGAAGCCGCGCTCAAAGGCGGTAAGTCCAAGCAAAC
>CAMBZO010000013.1 GCA_945872195.1 Akkermansia muciniphila
CGTCAATGCGGATGGTGCCGGAGGTGACGTCGTAGAAACGGAAGAGGAGATTGACCAGCGTGCTCTTGCCGGAGCCGCTCTCGCCAGCGATGCCGAGCTTGTAGCCGCGCGGGAGGGTGAGGGAGAAGTCGCGGAGGACGGGCTTTTCCGCGTAGGCGAAGGAGATGTTCTCGCAGCTGATTTCGCGGGCGAAGGACTTCAGCGGCTCGGGTTGGGCGGGTTCCTTGACGTGGGGCTGCGCGCTCATGATTTGGGCGAGTCGGTCCACGCCGACGCTGGCCATCTGGAAGACGACGTGGACGTTGGCGAGCTTCTTGAAGGGGGTGAACATGAGGACGACGCCCATGAGGAAGCTGGCGAGGTCGGGGACGCTGGTGTCACTCATGAAGATGACGACGATGAGCAGCCCAAGGCCGAGCATCGAGATGGTTTCCACGAGCGGGTTCACCAGTTCGCGCGCTTTCATGGACTTCATGTCGTGGTGGATGATGGCCTGTGAAAAGGTGCGGAAGCGCGCGAGCGAGCCGCTTTCCATCCCGAAGGCTTTGATGACGCGGATGCCGCTGAGCGCTTCGACGAGGAGGCTCGATTGGGAGATGTTGGCATCGAGGCTGGCCTTGGCGGCGCGCCGGACTTTGCCGCCCAGCACGATAATCGGGATGCCGCAGAAGGGCAGGAAGATGAGGGCGACGAGCGTGAGTTTTGGGCTGAGTAGAAAGAGGCCGAAGATGACGCCCGCGATGGTGAAGGGTTCCTTCACGATGTCGGAGAGGCCCAGGGACATCGCGCGGTGCAATGCAGCGGCATCGTTGTTCACGCGCGCGAGCAGGTCGCCCATCGTCGAGCGGTTGAAGAAGTCGAGCGAGAGCCGGTAGAGCTGGGCCAGCACGTCGTAGCGCAGGTCGTTCATGATGCGCGCGCTCACCCAGGCCATGCAGTAGCTGCTGAAGTAGCCGATGAAGCTGCGCAGCGCGACGAGCACGGGCAGGAAGAGGAAGCCACCGAGGATTTGCCGCCAGTCCTGATCGCGGCCCATGAGCGGAAGCCAAGGGTCGAGGAGCGTGATCAGTTTCGCGTTGGCGTCCTTCCCAAGTTGGCGGATGCCGCCGGGAGACGAAGGGGCTTCGGTGGTTGGCGCAGGACGCGACTGGAGGCGGATGTCCGTAGCCGCGCTCGCCGGTGCGGCATTGCTGAGGGCAAGCGTGGAGGTTTGCGGAGTCGGTGCGAGCCGCTCGAACAACGTGCCCGTGGCCCAGATGAAGGCGGTGTTGGACAGGCCGAAGAGAACGCCCAGAAAAATCCCCAGCGCCATCCGCCCCCAGTAGCGGCGCAGGTAGGGCGCGCCGAAGCGGAGGATGTTGGCGAGGTTCTGCATGACGGAGTGAGTGTTGGCGGCGGCGGCGCGGAGTTCAATAAGATTGGTTTTGCACGGGCAGTCTGGCTGTGCTTTGGTGGCGAAAATGCAAACCAGTTTCACTTTTGCGCTGCTCGCCACGCTGCTCACTTTCGGGAGCGCATCCGCCGCCGAGGTCCGAATCCAGCGCGTGCCCGACGGCGGCCTGCAACCGCAGGCGGTCACGGACGCGCGCGGCGTGCTGCACCTTGTTTATCTCAAGGGCGACCCGAAGGCGTGCGAGGTCATTTACTCGCGCCGCGAGGCGGGGAAAACCGACTTCTCCGCGCCGCTGCGCGTGAACAGCCAGCCCGGCAGCGCCATCGCCATCGGGACGATTCGCGGCGCGCAGTTCGCGCTGGGCAAGGCCGGGCGCGTCCATGTCATCTGGAACGGCTCCGGTCAGGCCGAGCCGAAGCCGGCTACGAAAAGTTCTCCCCTGCTCTACACGCGGGTCAACGACGCCGGCTCTGCCTTCGAGCCACAGCGCAACTTAATCAAAGGAACCCTGCATCTCGACGGCGGCGGGACGGTGGCGGCGGACGCCGAAGGCAACGTCTTCGCCCTCTGGCACGGCGCGCCGCCCGACAACAACGCAGGCGAGACGGGCCGGGCGGTTTATCTGGCGCGGTCGCGGGACGATGGCAAAACTTTCGAGGGCGAACGCGTCGTCAGCCCAGAGGCCAGCGGGGCGTGTGGCTGCTGCGGGATGCGGGCATTCGCGGACGCGCAAGGCACGGTCTTCGCGCTCTTCCGCACCGCCTCCACCGCGTTGGACCGCGACATGATGCTGCTGGTTTCCCGCGACCGGGGCGAACGCTTCACGGGCGATTACGTCCACCGCTGGCGCGTCGGCCAGTGCCCGATGAGCAGCGAGGCATTCACGGCGGCGGGCGGGCGCGTGTTCGCGGCGTGGGAGACGGCGGGCGCGGTGCAGTTCGCGGCGCTCGATGCCAAGACGGCGAAGGCCGTCACCCCGGCTGGACCCGCCATCATGGTCAAGGGCAAGCATCCAGCCGTCGCGGTGAACAAGGCTGGTGAGACCCTCCTGGTCTGGACCGAGGGCACCGGCTGGCAACGCGGCGGCGCGCTGGCCTGGCAGATGTTCGGCGCAGACGGCAAGCCGGCGGGCGCGCCGCAGCGCCGAGACGGCGTGCCCGTGTGGGGCCTGGCCGCGGCGGTGGCAGAGTCGGACGGCAGCTTCACGGTGATTTACTAGCCAAGCCGGACGTTGACACCCCTCCGATCAGCCGTTAATTATCCCAGCTGATTTAACCGAACGAACCCGACTCAAAACCATGCTCGCTCTCAGGCTCATCCTCGTTTTCGTCATCGCCGCTAGCGCCGGGGTCATCGCGCTGGGCGAGATGAAGCTCAAGCCCCATCTCGATGAACTGAAAGCGAAGGAGAAAAAGGTCACCGAGGATCTGAAAAAGGAAGAGACCGAGCGCACCAAGCAGGAAACGCGGGCCAAAGGGGCCGAGCAGGAGCGCGACGCTTTTAAAAGCGACCTCGACGCATCCAAGAAATCCGAGGCCGACGCGATTGCAGCGGCCAAGGCCGAGAAAGACAAAACCGTCGCTGCGCAGCAAGCAACCAACTTGGCCAAGCAGGAGACCGACGCCGTCAAGGTTCGGAGCGTTGACTACTTCGCACTCGAGTCGCTGGGCCTGACGCCGCCGGTCATCCGCATCATCCACACTGCGCTGCCCAAGGCCACCAACGAACTCAAGGTGCTTAAAGACGAGCAGCGCGTGCTGATGACGCAGCACATCAAGGCCAGCGGCGAGTTGCAGTCTTTCCTCAATCCCAAGGGCGCGGTCGCGCTGCCCAGCCTCAGCGGCAAGGTGCTGGCGGTGGACCCCAAGTGGGACTTCGTCATCATGGACATGGGCGCGAACCACGGCCTCCTCAAGAACGGCGAGTTGAGCATCAGCCGCGAGGGTAAGCTCATCGCCCGCGTGAAGGTTTCCCGGGTCGAGACCGACTACGCCATCGGCAACGTGATGGCCGGCTTCAAGCGGAGCGACATTCAGGAAGGCGACGCCGTCCTGACGCCCTCCTCCGTGGCCCTCCCTCCCCAGAAGTAACATGAACTCCCGCCTGCTCCAACTCGGCCGCTGCTTGGTCGCCGCCATCGGGCTCAGCACCGTGCTGCTGACCGCCGGTTGCACCATGGCGGATCCGGACAACCAGTCCACCCGCCCGTGGAACGCGGCGAAGAGCTGGGAAGGTGGCGTGCCGGGGATGCTTTACGACCGGCGTTGAGCCTCACCTTTGCGTCCCCCGCTGGTTCACTTCCCCTTCGACTGCAGCTGGCGCGCGCGGTCAATCCTCAGTTGATAGACACCGCTGCGAGCGGGGAACATCCCCTGCAGCCGCTGGTAAATCGCCACAGCCCCGGCCCAGTCCTCTTGTTTCTCCAGCAGTTCGGCCAGATTTCCACCCGCATCCCGGATGGCTTCGAGAGAAGGAACCTCGTTCGTCCGGAGGTTGGTCTGATAAAGCACATTGCTCCAGTGCTCCGCAGCCGGCTTGGGCTGGCGCTGTTTTTCCCGGACCGTGCCCAGCAACACCTCGGCAAGGCTGCGCGTCTCGGCGTCGGCTCCCGGCCACGACATGGCGCGTAGCAGCGCGCTGGCGGCGAGTTCATATTCTTTGGCATCCTTGGCCGCGCGTTGGTAATGGCACGCGCCGATTCGGCCCATCGCGCGCGCCGAGATGGGGTTCGTCGGGAAATTGTTCGTGATGCGGCTGAACGCGATGATGGCGTCGCCCAACGGGTCGGCCACGAGGGCCGCGCCCTTCTGCGCTGCGGTCAGATAAGTGTCGCCCAGCGCGAAGAAGGCCTTCGCCTGTATCAGCGGGGGCGTTTGGAGGTCGTTGATCAACTGGGTGAAATAGTCCGTCGCGTCCTTGTAGCCGTCCCGCTCGTAGGCCGCGATGCCCGCGTGGAGTCGCGCCTGATGCCGCAACTCCGCCGCGTTCGCGTTCGTGCTCTGCGCGAGCAGTTGGTAGATCGCCTCGGCGAGGTGGAACTGCTGCTGGTTCAGGTGGTAGTCCCCTACCCAGAGCTGCGCCAGCGGCGCCTTCGGATGCGCGGGGAAACGGGCGACAAAGTTTGTGTAGAGCATGAAGGCGTTGGTCACCCGTCCGGCCTTCTCGTTGAAGTTCGCCTGCTCGAACTCCACGTCCGCCCGCGCGCTGTTCGTCGGGAAGAGCCGCACCCACTGGTCGTATTTGCGCGCCGCGCCCACCCAGTCGAACTCCTGCTGGTAAGTCCGCGCAATGGCCAGGTGGACCTGCGGCGCCAGCGGAGATTGTGGGAACCGATCGAGCTGCGCCTGGAAGTGGCCGCGCGCCTCGGCGGGCTTGCCCATGCGGTTCAACTCCCGCCCGTGCAAGAGCGTCGCCTCGTCACTGAAAAAGCTGTCGGGAAACCATTGCGTGATCGTGCGGAAGGCTTCGTCCGCCGCCGTCTGGTTGGACACCGCCCACGCGGAGCGCATCGCCAGGTAGAGGGCTTGGTCCAGATACGTCTTGCGCACGCGCTCCATGTCCGCGTATTGCGCCACGACCTGCTGGAAGTTGCGCAGCGCGTTCGTGTGGTCCTTCTGCAACGCCTGCGCCTCCGCCAGCTTGAAGCGCGCGATGGCTTGCTCCTCGGACTTCGGGAGTCTCTGCGCGGCCTCGCCGAAATCCACGGCGGCGGGCGCGGGCTGGCTCAGGTGCCAGAAGCACCAACCGCGCTGGTAGTGGGCGCGGCCACGCAGCGGGCTGTTCGTGAAGTTCAGCAGGACGAGATTCAAGTTCGTCAGCGCGGTTGCCAGAAGGTTCGTCTGCGCCGGGCCGTTCGTGTTGCCGGTCAGCCCGTGGAATTCCTTCAGCCGCAGCTCGCCCAACGTGAGCTGCGCGAGGTCGAGCCGCGCGTCGCTGGGAAATTGTGCGGAGTAATTCTCCAGCAGCCCCACTGTCTCCGCGTCCTTGTGCTGGCGGTCGTTGAGGTCCACCACTCTTGGCAGAGCGCGGTGGCGGAGCAGGATGGGAGCGTTCGTGCTGAAGTTGTTGGTGAAGGAAGCCACCGCCGCCGCCAGTTCACCGAGCTTTTCCAGCACGGTGCCTTGCAAGGCGAAGGATTCCGCCTGCATGAGCGGCTGCCGCAGCGCGCCGGCCAGTCGCACCAGATTGGTCACGACCGGGAGCGCCTCGGCGGGCCGGCCCGCCTCTGCGAGCACGCGCCCGAGCAGGAAGCGCCGCTGCCAGTCCACCTCCGGCGCCAGCCGCCGGTCCTCGAGCGTGCGCGCCGCCTGTTCCGCTGCGATGAATTCCTTGCCCGCAAGCAATGCCTCGCCGAGCAGCAGCGTGCCGCTCACCGCGAGGTTGTTCGTGGGCGCGGCCTTCGCGGCGCGCTGGAACGCACCGGCTGGATCGCGCAGGAGCGCCACGACTTTCTCGCGCTGGTTGCCGAGCTTGAAGCGCGCGAGCGCCTCGTGGTGCGCGGCGGCGAGATAGTGCGGCGAGTTCGTGAAATCGCGCACCAGCAGCGCGTAGATTTCCGCGGCCTTGTCGAGCTGTCCGGCCTCAAAGCGCGCCTCGCCCAGCCAGAACTGGAACTGGTCTGCGAGCTTGCCTGACTGCGGCAACCCGGTGGTCAGCAACTCGATGGCCCCCGTGTAGTTCGTGCGCGCGTGTCGTGCCCGGGCCTGGTAGAGCATCGCCTCCACCCGCCGCGTCGAGTTCGTCCAGGTGCGGACGAACGCATCGAACTCGCGCTCGGCCCGCTCGTGGTTGAGGTCTTGAAACGCCTTTGCAGCGGCCGTGAAGTCCCGCTCCTCCAGTGGGTCAGTGAAGTTTTGTGCGGAGACAGGCAGACCGCTTGCGAGCAGCCAGAGCAGGCAGAGCAGGCGAGCCAGGCCCGAACCGAACGTGGGCCAGGCGCGAATCCCTTCTCCCCTCCTCCGCGGAATGGAGAGGGAGAAGAAGCGATGGGTGTCCTCGCGCCGGAGAGTGTTCATGGCCGCTTGCGAAGGCCCCAAAGATTTGGGACGGACAAAGAAGGCCGGACGCTCGGCCCCATCTTTGTCCGCCCCAAATCTTTGGGCTCCTGTTTTCCGCTCGCTCTTCACTTGCTCGTAGTATTCGTCTCCGGGCGGAGGATTCGATTCAAAAATTCTCCCGTGAAACTCCCGGGAGTGGCCGCGACCGTCTCGGGTGTCCCTTGCGCCACGATGCGTCCGCCCCCCGTCCCGCCTTCGGGACCGAGGTCCAGAATCCAGTCGGCGCACTTGATGACGTCAAGGTTGTGCTCGATGACGAGCAGCGTGTTCCCCGGCGCGCGCAGCTTGAAGAAGACTTCCAGCAGCTTGGCCACGTCGTGGAAGTGCAGGCCGGTCGTCGGCTCGTCGAGGATGTAAAGCGTCTTGCCGGTCTGTCGGCGCGAGAGTTCAGTCGCGAGCTTCACGCGCTGCGCCTCGCCGCCGGAGAGCGTCGTGGCCTGCTGGCCGAGGCGCAGGTAGCCGAGGCCGACTTCCGCGAGCGTGAGGCAGGGCTCAAAAATCTTCGGCACGGCACGGAAGAACGTCACCGCCTCATCCACGGTCAGGTTGAGGATGTCGGCGATGTTCATGCCCTTGAAATTGATTTCCAACGTCTCGCGGTTGTAGCGCCGGCCCGCGCAGTTTTCGCACGTCACATAGACGGGCGGCAGGAAGTGCATCTCAATCTTCAGCAGGCCGTCGCCCTGGCACTTCTCGCAGCGGCCGCCCTTTACGTTGAAGCTGAAGCGCCCCGCCTCGTAGCCGCGAATCTTCGCCGACGGGAGCTGCGCGAAGAGGTCGCGGATATGGTTGAAGATGCCGGTGTAGGTCGCCGGGTTGCTGCGCGGCGTGCGACCGATGGGCGCTTGGTCAATGACCACGACCTTGTCCAATAACTCGGTGCCGGTGAGGGTTCGATGCGCGCCGGGCCGTTCCTTCGAGCCGAAGAAGGTGCGGAAGAGCTGCCGCTGGAGGATGTCGCAAATCAACGTGCTCTTGCCCGAGCCGCTCACGCCGGTGACGCACGTCAGCGTGCCCAGCGGAATGCGTGCGGTGACGTTCTGCAAGTTGTTCTCCCGCGCGCCGGTGATTTCCAACCAGCCGGCTTTGCCCACGGGCGAAATGCGTTTTCTCGGCACGGGGATGCTCAAATCGCCGCTCAGGTAACGGCCCGTGAGCGAGCGCGGGTTCGCCATGACTTCCGCCACCGTGCCTTGCGCGACGACTTCGCCGCCGTGCGTGCCCGCGCCGGGACCGAGGTCAATGACGTGGTCGGCGCGGCGGATGGTGTCTTCGTCGTGCTCGACGACGAGGACGGAGTTACCGAGGTCGCGGAGGCCTATGAGGGTTTTGAGCAGGCGCTCGTTGTCGCGCTGGTGCAGGCCGATGCTGGGCTCGTCGAGGATGTAGATGACGCCGACGAGGCCCGCGCCAATCTGCGTCGCCAGCCGGATGCGCTGCGCCTCGCCGCCGGAGAGCGTGCCGGACTCGCGGTCGAGCGTGAGGTAACCAAGGCCGACGTTCTTGAGGAAGCCCAGCCGCGCGCGAATCTCCTTCACCAGTTCGCCGGCGATTTTCTGCTGGAAGTCCGTGAGCGGCAGCGCGGCGAAGAAGAGGTCGGCAGTGTCCACGGAGAGGTCGCAGACGGAGGCGATGGAGAGGCCAGGGATTTTGGAATGCGGAGTGCGGAGTGCGGAATGCGGAATGGGGGCGCCGTGCTCCGATTCCGCATTCCCCAGCGTCACCGCCAGCACCTCCGGCCTCAACCGCCGGCCGCCACAAGCATCACAAAACTCCGGGGCCATGAAGGCTTTCAGGCGGTTCTTCGTGAACTCGCTTTCGCTCTCGGCGTAGAGGCGTTCGAGGTTTTTCAGCACGCCCTCGAACGGGCGCGAGAGTTTGCTGACCTTCCCCGCGCGCATGAAGTTGAAGCTCACTTCGACCTCGCCCGAGCCGTGCAACACCACGCGACGGAAATCTTCGGGCAGCGACTTCCACGGTGTTTCCAAGTTCTGCTCGAAGTGCGCCGCGAGGCCGCGCAGCAGGGCTTTGTAATAGACCACCATCCGCTTGCCGCCGCGTCGCCACGGCAGCACTGCGCCGGACTCCAGCGACTTCTCCGCGTCCGGCACGATGAGCGCGGGGTCGAAGACCATCTTCTGCCCGAGGCCGTGACAGGTCGGGCACGCGCCGAACGGGGAGTTGAACGAGAAGTGCTTCGGCTCTGGCGGGTCGAAGGTCTGGCCGGTGGCGGGGGAATACATCCGGTTGGAGAGGAGAGACTCCTGCCAGATTGCGGCTTGCGGCTTGCGGCTTGCGGCTTGCTCCGTTCGCACAATCTCGGCCGCCTTCGCCCGCGCTGCTTGACCGCTGATTGCGGATTGCTGACCGCTGGCCCCCTCCGGCGCTTGCGACAGCAGCAGCAACTTCCCACTGCCCCACTTCAGCGCCGTCTCCACTGAGTCGCCCAGGCGAACGCGAATCTTGTCATCCACCACGAGACGATCCACGACGACTTCGATGGTGTGAGACTGCTTTGGGTCGAGCTTGATGCGGACGTTGGCAGCGAGCTCGACGAGCTCTCCATCCACGCGCGCGCGGACGAAGCCGTCGCGGGCCAGCCGTTCGATGACATCGCGGAACTCGCCCTTCTGCTTCTCGACGACGGGGGCGAGCAGCATCACGCGCGTGCGCGGCGGCAGCTTGAGGATGGTGTCCACGATGTCGCTCGTGGTCTGGCGCGAGATGGGCTGGCCGCTCGTGGGGCAGTGCGGCTGGCCGACGTGCGCGAAGAGCAGGCGCAGGTAATCGTAAATCTCCGTCGTCGTCGCGATGATGGAGCGCGGGTTCGAGCCGGAGCTGCGCTGCTCGATGGCGATGGTCGGGGAGAGGCCTTCGATATAGTCGGCGTCCGGTTTCTGGAGCTGTTCGAGGAACTGCCGGGCGTAGGCGGAGAGGCTTTCCACATACTTGCGCTGGCCCTCGGCGTAGATGGTGTCGAACGCGAGCGAGGACTTGCCCGAGCCGGACAAGCCGGTGAGGACGACGAGCTTGCCGCGCGGAATGGCGAGCGTGACAGCCTTGAGATTATGCTGCCGCGCGCCGCCGATGCGGATGGAGTCGGTTGCCATGCTTGCCGGATTTCGCTTCGCGAGTGAGGGGTGAGCTTAATCAAAGCCCGCGTCCGCTGCCTAGCGCACTCATCTTAAATTGTCCGTATGTCGCGGACGAAAGGACTTTTGGCGTGACAAGGCAGCGGCAGAACCGCCTAAATGCACCCCGTCCGAAGGCCGACCCTATCGTCCAGCGGTTAGGACACTGCCCTTTCACGGCGGTGACCGGGGTTCGAATCCCCGTAGGGTCGCCACTTCAATCCCTCCTCCCCCGCCGCCTTTCCCATTTTCAAACCGGCGGGCTTGGCGCTACGCTGCGAACACATTCGCACAGCGCGACCGAAACCTAACCCACAGCCGCCATGCCCAACCCCTGGACCGGAAAAGGAAATCCCTACACGCGCAAGGAAGTCCGCGACCGCTTGATGTCCACCATCAAGAAGGGCGACGCCATCATCGCCGCCGGCGCGGGCACGGGCATCAGCGCCAAGTTCATCGAGAAGGGCGGGGCCGACCTCCTCATCATCTACAACTCCGGCCGCTTCCGCATGAGCGGCCACGGCTCGACCTGCGGCCTTATGTCCTACGGCGATGCGAATGCCATCGCGATGGAGATCGGCGAATACGAGGTGTTGCCCACCGTGGAGGACATCCCCGTCATCTGCGGCGTCCACGCCACTGACCCGCGCCGCCGCATGTGGCACTGGCTCGGCAAGGTGAAGGAGATGGGCTTCAGCGGCGTGAACAACTTCCCCACGCACACCATCGTGGACGGCCACTTCCGCGGCGTGCTCGAAGAGACCGGCATGGGCGTGCAGAAGGAGTTCGAGATGATCGCGCTCGCCCGGAAGATGGACCTCTTCAGCATCGTCTATGTCGCCACGCCCGAGGAAGCGGTGGAGATGGCGAAGGCCGGCGCGGACGCCATCATCGCGCACGTCGGCACGACCGTCGGCGGCAGCATCGGTGTGAAGAAGGCGGTCGTGACGTGGGATTTCACGCTGAAGCGGACGCAGGAAATCATTGATGCCGCCAGCCGCGTGCGGAAGGACATCTTCTTCCTCTGCCACGGCGGCCCCATCAACACGCCCGAGGACGCCCACCGCGTCATGCAAGGCACCGATGCCGTCGGCTTCGTCGGCGCGAGCAGCCTGGAGCGCATGGGCGTCGAGGCGTCGCTCACGAACCTCACGCGCGACTTCAAGAGACTGAAAGCCCCGGCGGCGAAGAAGTTCGGGAAGCGCGGGAAGCCGTGAAGTTGACCGCCGCGACAGAAGCCGCTTACTGTGAAGCCATGAACACGGGTTGCATTCTGGGCGAGTCGGGCGAATTCGCCCCGCGCAGAGTTGTGGGCCGGCGGCGTTCCCAATCTGAAAACCTGGCCTGGGTGGAAGACATGGCGGGTTTCGTTCACCGATACTTTGATGGCACCCGAACCCAAGTCCGAGTCCAGGGCGATTATTTCCCGGTTCGAAAGACTGTTGGCCGCGCTCGCGCGAAGTGACGTGGACTTCTGCGTGGTCGGCGGCTTGGCAGTCGTTTTGAACGGCTATGTGCGAGTCACGGAAGACGTGGACATCCTCGTCAATCCGGAGCCGGGGAACTTGGAGCGAATGCTCGGGGTGTTGCGGCAGTGGGGCGAAGGCTGGGCGCGCGAGCTTACGCCGGCCGATTTCCCCGCGCAGGAAGGCGCGGTTCGCATCGGTGAGCAGGAGTTCGACCTCGACATCTTCGTCCAGATGCGGGGGCACACACTCGACAGCTTTCGAACGGAGCTGCGCTGCTTCGAGTCGTCTGGAGCGCGGATTCCGTATCTGAGTCCGACCAGTCTGATTCTACTGAAACAGGATTCATGGCGGGACAAGGACCGGCACGACACGCAAGCCATGCGGGAAGCACTCCATCGCGAGCAAAACACAAGTAGCCAACTATGAAACTGCACCTCCTCCTCCTCCCGCTCCTCGCCACTTGGCTTGCCGTCACCGCGTCCGCCGCCGAACCGCTGCGGGTGTTCATTCGTGGTGGGCAAGCCAACCGCGGCACCGAAGTCCACGCGCACCCGCGCTTTCTGGGCGAGTGGACGACGCTGCTCACCGAACGCGGGCTGAAGGTGGACGGCGGCCTCGAATTGCCCACCGCCGAGCAACTCGCCAAGACCGACGTGCTCGTGATGTTCGCGCAGGACGGCGGGGCGTTTCCGAAAGGCCCGTTGCGCGATGGCTTCGAGGCATTTCTCAAACGCGGCGGCGGCGTGGTGGTGCTGCACACGGCGGCGGTGCCCACGCGGAGCATCGAGGACGGTTCGGGCTACTGGAAGTCCGTCATCGGCGGCTCGTGGGTGCATGGGAAGACCAAGTGGCTCGAGGGCAAGATGTCCTTCTACTACGTCAACCGCACGCATCCCATCTCCACGGGCACGGCGAACTTCGACCTCGACGACGAAATTTACTACGACCTCGACATGGACTCGCGCGTGACCGTGCTCGGCGCGGCTTACACGCCCAATATGTCCGAGAGCCGTCGCAACCAGAAGAACGGCCAGCCTGCCTCGGGCAAAATCAGCGTGTATGACATCCAGCCGCAGATGTGGACGTTCGAGAACCAGCGCGAGGGCGGGCAGCCGTATCGCGCGTTCACCAGTCTGCTCGGGCACAAGATGGCGACCTTCAGTCACCTCGCCTATCGCGCCGTGCTGCTGCGCGGCATCGCATGGGCCGGCAAGCGCACGAACCTCGATGAGTTCGCCAAGCCAGAGGAAATTGCCGCGCTGCGTTACCCGGCGGGCGGCACGCCGAAGCCGTCGGAAATCCCGGCCACGCTCGACATCCATCCCGAGTTCAAGCTCTCGCTCGTCGCCAGCGAGCCGCTCATCAACAAGGCCATGAACATTGATTGGGATGCGCAGGGCCGGCTGTGGGTCGCCGAGACGCCCGAGTATCCCGATGGCCGTTACGCGCCCGCGCCGAGCGATTACGTCCAACGCTGGCAGCCGGAGGCGAAGATTGGCGCGGACAACCGCTACGAGCGCCCGGCCTACGACCGCATTTCCATCCTGACCGACAGCGATGGCGACGGCGTGATGGACAAGAAACAGGTTTTCTTCGAGGGCCTCGAACTGGTCACGAGCTTTGTCTTCCACAAAGACGGCGTCATCGCCGCCGCCGCACCGGACGTGTGGTTCCTCCGCGATACGGACGGCGACGGCAAGGCCGACAAAGTCGAGAAGCTCTACACGAACCTCGGCCACGGCGACACGCACGCGGTGCTGAACAATTTGCGCTGGGGCTACGACGGCTGGATTTACGGCACGCACGGCTACAGCGGCACCAGCAGCGTGAAGAGCGGCGACGGCTCGAAGGACTTCGGCGGCGTCGGCTCCGGCGTGGTGCGCTTCAAGCCCGACGGCTCGGCGTTCGAGCAGTATTCCTCGAAGGGCGGCAACACCTGGGGCCTGCAAATCAGTTGGGACAACGAGGTGTTCTGGACGCAGCCCACGAGCGGCGACTTGCTCATGCACACCGTGATGCCCGAGAGCTTGCTCGCGAAGGCCGGCGTCAAGGGCGTGCCCAGCTTCCGCGTCGTGCGCAAAAGCCCGAAGAGTTTCTCGCTGATTCCCTACGACTCGCTGCCGTATGTGCAGATTGACTGGGTGGGCAGCTTCACGGCGGCGGCGGGCGCGGTCATCTACGACGGCGGCGCGTGGCCGGCGAAGTGGAACTACAGCTACTTCACCACCGAGCCGACCATCAACCTGCTGCACCACGAGTTCGTGAAGGCCGACGGCGTGAGCTTCGCGGGCGAGAAGGAAGCGTCGCGCGAGGAACTGGAATTCATCGCCGGCAAGAACCTCTGGTTCCGCCCCATCGAAGTCCGCACCGGCCCGGACGGCGCGATGTATGTCGTGGACTTCTGCAACCAGGCCATCATCCACAACGACACGCGCGGCCCCAAGCACGGCCCCCGCAACGCCGCCATCCGCCCCGACCGCGACCACTACTACGGCCGCATCTGGCGCGTTGACCACAAACAGGCGGCGAAACTCACGGTGCCGAATCTGGCGAAGGCTTCGTCTGCCGACCTCGTGAAGGCGCTCGAAAGCGTGAACGACAACAGCCGCGCCACTGCTGTGCGCCTGCTCGTCGAGGGGAATAACGTCACCGCCGCATCTGCACTGAAGCAACTCATCACGTCACAGAAGTCGCCGCAGGCGCGCGTCGCCGCGCTCTACGCCTTGAGCCGCAGCGGCCAACTCGACGCCGCCACGCTCACTGCCGCCGCGAGCGACAAGGACGCCGCCATCCGCAAGAACGCCGTGCGTGTCGCCGCCGCTGCGACTGCGCCGGGCAGCAAAGCCACCGCGCTCAAGCTCGTGCAGGACGCGAATGCCCGCGTCCGCCTCGAAGCGCTCAACGCCCTCGCGGCGCAGGACGTGGACGCCGCCACCGCCGCCGCGCTGGTCGCCGCGTATCCCTCACTCGATGACAACTGGTCCAAGGCCGGGTTCATGGTCATCGCGGGCAAGGCGCCCGAGTTGTTCCTCGACGCCGCGTTCAGCAGCGGCAACCTCGGCGCGCTTACGCCGCTGCTCACCGCGCTCACCGACCGACTCGGCGCGGGCAGCCCCGACGGCGCGGCCAAGCTCGTCATCTCGCTCGCCGCCCGCCCCGCGTCCGCCGACGGGCTGAAGGTCTCCATGCTCAACGCTCTCGCCTCCGCGTCGAAGGGCAACCCCAGCGCCAGCGCTCCGCTCTCCGCCGCGCTCAAGTCGCTGCTCACCTCGCCGAACGGCCGCGTCGCCGCCGCCGCGCTGCCGCTCGCCGTGCGTTGGGATGCGAACGCGCTCGCGAACGAAGTGAAGTCCGTCAGCGCCGCGCTCATCGCCAAGCTCGGGGACAAAGCCCAGCCCGACGACACGCGCGTGGAGCTCGCGACCACGCTCCTCACCATCCGCAGCGCCGTGCCGGCCGCGCAGGCTGCGGTGTTCAATGTCCTCGCGACCGGCGCGAGCGCGGCGTTGCAGACCCGCGTGGTCGAGGCCATCGGCGAGCAGGCGGACACTTCGCTCGCCACCGATTTGACCAAGGCGTTGCCGAAGCTTTCCGGCGAAGCGCAGTCCGTCGCGCTCAATCAACTTCTCAAACGCACCACCTGGGCCACCGCATTGCTCACCGCGCTGGAGACCGACGTGATTCCGCCCACCGTCCTCGGCCCGGCGAACATCCACCGCCTCCGCGTCCATCCGGACGCTGCCGTCTCGAAGCGGGCGAATGATTTGATGGACAAGTTGCGCGGGCCGGAAGCGAAGGCGAAGGACGCGCTCATCGCGAAGTTCACGCCCGAGGTCTCGAAGCCCGGCAACGCCGCGAAGGGCAAGGAGCTCTTCACGATGAACTGCGCCACCTGCCATCTCCTCGGCTCGCTCGGCAACAACGTCGGCCCCAACCTCACTGGCATGGGCGCGCACGGCCCGGCGGAATTGCTCGGCCAGATTCTCGACCCGAACAAGGAAGTGGACATCGCCTACGTCGCCATCAGCATTGAGACCAAGGACGGCGAGCTGACCGACGGCATCATCGTCCGCGAGAACCAGGCCGTGGTCGTGCTCAAGAACGCCACCGGCGAAAAGGAGATTAAGAAGTCCGACATCAAGTCGCGCCGCAACACCGGCCGCTCGCTCATGCCCGAGGGCTTCGAGGCGCTCGGTGCGGAGGGCTTGCGCGACGTGCTGGCGTTCATCGTCGGCTCGGAGACGCGCTTCCGCTTCATTGACCTCAGCAGCGCTTACACCGCCAGCACACGCGATGGGCTCTACGCCGGCCCGCTGCCGCACGAAGGCTCCTTGCCGCTGACGAAGACCGGCGCGGTGAACGCCTACGGAGTGCCCTTCAACGTCGTTGACCCCGCCAAGCTGCCGAAGAACATCATGGTGCTCAAAGGCGGCCCGCCCAACAGCTACGCCCAACGCACCTTCCCCAAAACCGTCGAGGCCAAGGTCGGCTTCGCTGCGAAGCAACTGCACGTCCTCGGCAACGTCGGCGGCTGGGCCTTCCCGTATGGGCAGGACAAGGAAGACTCGCTGAAAGTCACCGTCTACTACACGGGCGGGAAGACCGAGACGCTCACCTTCAAGAACGGTGAGGAAATCGGCGACTACATCCGCGAAGTTGAGGTGCCCAACTCCAAGCTCGTGCGCGGCATCGTCGGCAACGGCGCGCAGGTCCGCCTCGCCAGCCGCAAGCTTACGGGCGAGGGCGTCATTGAGAAACTCACCTTCACCAGCGCCGGCCAAGCCGTCGCGCCCACCACGCTCGCCATCACCGCCGACCTCAGCGCGGAGGCCCTTCCCGGCGCAAACACTCCGCCGCCCGCGCCCGACAATGCGAAGGCCCCGGCGAAGAAGGCCGCGCCCGCGCCGTCCGCCCTCCCGCCCCGCGCTGCGAAGATTGAGTGGGGCACCGGCACCAAAGTCCTGCTCATCGGCGGCGGCAGCTCGCACGACTTCCAGCG
>CAMBZO010000014.1 GCA_945872195.1 Akkermansia muciniphila
GAGGATGCGCCCGTGGTAGGGCTCGATGACTTCGGTGAGGAGGCGGACGATGCTGCTGGGGGTGTAAAATTCGCCGCCGCCCTGGCCTTCGCTCATGGCGAACTCGCCGAGGAAGTATTCGTAGATGCGCCCGAAGGCGTCGTAGTCCAACGAGGCGGGAATCTCGGAGACTTTCTTGAGCAGTTCCTTGAGGAGGGTGCTGGTGAAGAGGTTGTAGGTCTTGGGCAGGACGCCGGCGAGCTGCGGGTTGTGCTTCTCGATGTCGCGCATGGCGGCATTGACCTTCGCGCCGATGTTCTCGGCTTCGGGGCGGTGGAGCAGGTAATCGAACCGCGCCTCGGCAGGCAGATACAGGATGCCCTCGGCGTGATAGGCGGCGGGTTCATCGACGCGGCTGCCACGGCGGGCGGAGGCGCTGGCTTTCTCCAGCTTGGCGCGTTGGGCGGCGAAGCGGACTTCGGCGAAGCGCAGGAAGATGAGGCCGAGGACGGGTGCGGAGTATTCCTGGGACTTGAGGCCGGAGTTGGCGCGGAACTGGTCGGCGGCGTCCCAGAGGCGCTTTTCGAGCGCGGCGTTGTTGGTGTCCTTTTCGGATGGGGCGATCCAGAGCATAATGCGCGTTTCCCGGGTGAATCCTGCGCGAGAGTATTTCAAACCGTTTCACCGGCAATCACAAACGGCTGATTCGCGGCGGTCTCACCAAAGGAATGCGGCTGGCGCGCGCCCAGCGAGAGTGGCCGCGCAGACGACGTTTCAACGCAGTTCAAGAGACTCGGTTTGCCGACAGCGCGAGCAGGAGGCCACGAGTCGCGATTCGCCGGAGGTTTCATCGAAGGCGCCGGCCAGACGGAGATCGTAGGAGCCACACTTGAGGCATTTGGCGTCGAAGCGCCGGAAGGGGCTTTCTGCCGGGGGACGGGCGGTTCGTCGTCCTCGCGGCGGATGAAGTAGCGGGCGGTGTTCATGGGAGGGGCTTGCGCTGCCTGGTGGGACATCCGCTGGCCGTGTCCCTGAGTTGGAGCCAACGGAGGGAAAAATAGCGCCTTGGGTGGGAAAAGAGAAATAGGAGGCTGGCGGGGTAAAGGGAGGGCATGGGTTGCCTTGAGGAAGCGGAAATTCAAAAAGAGAGATTTCAAAAAGGAGCCGGTGACAATCGTGACGACTGCGACGACCGGCAGAGGCGAGCGTCGCAAGTGTCACGAGTGTCACGAGGTTAAAGCCTGAAAATCGAATCGGTGGGGGGTATCGGAAAGACAGGGTTTCGGGCGGTGTCCCGGTGACACTTGCGACAGTCGTGACTCTCGAACGGCACGAGATGAGCGAGTGTCACAAGCGTCGCATTACCCCTAAAAGCGATTTTAACCTTCTTTTCTTTCTCTGGTTGCCCGTTCTGGTGATCGGCGGTGAGTTGTGGTCGCTGAGTCCGGCGGAGGTTCAGCCAGGGACAGGGTTGCGTCCGGTCTTGAGGCGATAGCGGCGCTCGACATGACCGCCTTCGGGCCGTCGCAGTGGTTCACTGACCAGCACACCGCCCGTTTCCATCCGGGCAAGCAGCCCACGGGCTTCGTCCGCGTCGCGGGTATTGAGGCCACGCTGGACGTCGCGGTGCGTGATGTAATCGAGCTTGGAGCGTTCCCAGCGTTCGTCCAGCAGGTCGAGCACGCGGTCCTCGCTCTTCTTTCGCGCCTCGTGGAGGCCACGGGCTAAGACATCCTTTTGCTGGCCGGCGAACCAATCGGCGATGGCAATGGCGGCTTCGGCGGTTTCGAGGGCGAGCGTGTGATTATGGGCGTCCTTGCCCCACAGGCCGGCGTGGAGCACGACGGACAGATGCCAGGCTTGTTCGGTCCAGCGGGCAACGCAGGACTCAATGTCTGCCAATTCCCCGTTGCCCTGATCCACCGTCTGGTCGAAGTGCGCGTTGAGGCGTTGCAACGCCGCCTCGCTGCATTGGATGACGTGGCGGACACCAGGTTGATGGTAGGTGGTGTGCAACTCGGTGATGAGCCGATTCCAGTCGGCCTGGGCCGTTTCGGAAATCGGGGCGATGGTGGCAACTCCGATTTTCTGGCGCTTGGTCCGGGTGTGGCACGTCAGAGCGCGCGGGAGAAAACCGCCCTGCATCAAGCTGCGCTCGGCAACGAGGTCGTCGAGGATGTCGGGTTGAATAAACCAGAGGATGCCGATGCAAGGGTGATTCAAGATGGTGGGAGACTTGTCTTTGCGGTCCACGGTGCAGCGGTCACCAGTGAACCCTTTTAAGTAAAGGGAGTCGTCCACCCGCTTGTTGGGGTTCATGCGGCCCAACAGGTTGTCGGCGACTTTGCGGCCGTCGGCGCTCATGCTGAAGATGACTTCGTCGTTTTGATCCAGGAGATCGGCAAGGGCTTCAATGGTCACGTCCTCGGTGGACCAGCGCGGCAGGTGGAATTGTTTGGTCAATTCGCGGAGTTGAGCCTTCGGAAATTGAAGTTGGTCGCGCAACTGAGCGCGTTCTTCATCGGATTCTGCTTTGCGCGCTTGAGCTTTGAGTTGCTCTACTCGCTGTCCGAGAATTTCGATGTCGGCTTCGAGGCCGGGGGCAATATCTTTCTGCCAGTTGGTCATCAGATCCCGCTGGGCATCGAGGAATGGTTTGCAAATAAGGTCGAACGCGCGGGATTTGCCAGCACCGCTAGGGGCTGTGCCGAGGATATACAGATTGCCGCGCGCTTGGCGATTGGGGCCAGTGACGACTTCCAAGCCGCTGCCAATCGCCGCGCTCATCGTGGCCAGGGCCGCGCACGCACCCAGGATGGGCGGGTTGCGCTCCACTCTGGCGACTTCGGTGACCATGCCGGCGGCGACCGACGGAAGCGAATCAACTGGAAACGGCGCGGGCGGCGGTTCTTCGGTGTCGTCGGTGTCGGGAATGGAAACGTGTGAAACAGAATTGTCCGGCGCGGCGGCGACTGGCTTGGCGGCGCGGATGGCCTGCCAGAGTTCATCCGAGGTCGCGCCAGCTTTCGTCCAGGCGTTCGGATCATCGTGCGGAGCGGGCGTGACGACGCGCAGCACGGTGCTACCAGCACCGGCGCACACGTCTTTGAACCATTCTTCCGCCGGGATTTTGCCGCTCTTGGGATTCGGCGGGTCGTTTTGCGGGAAGACGTAGGCTGCCGCAGTGGGCGCGCACAAGCCCGCCGCAAGTTTGCCGTTGGCGGCGCCGCGCGTGACAATTATCGCGGCATCGGGGACGCCGTCCGGTGTGTGCCAGCCGAGTTTATCCATCACCGCAAAAGCGTCCCATTGTGACTCGAAAATCAGGATCGAACCTGCGGTCTTGGGCTGGCCGATCACGAGCGGGCGCGTGCCGAGTCCGGTGGGGAAAAAATACCAATCCACCTTGTCCGTCTGCTTGTCGGCCACGCGGTAGTGGCAACTCATGACCTGCCCACTGGCGTCGTGGACTGGAAAGGCAATCCGTTCGCCGTCAAAAAGGCCGACGAGATTTTGCGCGTGCAGCCATTCGATGAAGTCCGGCGAATAGCCGCGCCAGACAGCGAGCTTGGCGCGATGGTCCGGTGTCAGGGCGGCGACGCGAGCTGACCAATCGAACGGCGGTTGAGAGGTTTGAGTGGAGCGTTGAGAGCGTGACGGGGTGACACCGGCAAGCTTGATAAATTCCCGGCAAGCGTCGGCATTGCTCAAGCCGCGATGCTTGGCAAGCCAGCCGGGCTCGTCGCCGCTGCCGCACCCGGCGTGGCATTTCCAAGCCCAAGCTCCATCGGGTCGCTGATAGGCGGAAAACGAGTTGCGTGAATCCTCGTGAAACATGCACCGCGCCGACTTCTTGGCGTGCCCACCGTAGCCGCACAGCGCCATGAGCGCGGACAGCGGCAGCCGTTTTTTCGCCTCGATTAGAAGGTCACGATTCACTTGGCCCTCCCGCATTCAGGTTGTCCAGATGTGTGCGTAGGCGGCTGCGCCAAGCGGCGCAGGACCAGAAGCACCACTCGCCGGGAGCGAGGGCGACGAGCGCGAGGCGAACGAGAAGAATCTTAGCGCGGAGCCTCATGGCTGGTTCTCCTTTGCCTTGGCGTCCTGCTGCTCGATGAAAGCGACCCAGTCCGAAGGACGGATGAACCGCTTGCCGCCGACGTGGAGGATGCGAAGTCCCTGTTTTTCGAGCCGCCACAGCGTTGTGCGGCTGACGCCCTGCGTTCGCTGCCAGTGGAAAACTGGCAGGGGAATGTCTTTGGGGTCGTAGGCGTTCACTCGACACCCCCTTTGGCATTGCGTCGGAGGGCGGCCTCGACAGCCGGCCAGTCGAAGAGAAGTTTTCGACAGTTCCTTAACCGGATGCTCGGGATGTCGCCGCGCTGCACCAGCGAGCGCAGAGCGCGAGGCGAATAGGGCACGCGGGCGCAGAGGCCGGCGAAGTCCGTGAACGGGGTTGCATTCGTCGAGTCAGGCAGTGGTTCGTCTTGCAGCATGGGCAACGGATACTGCAATCGCCCACGGCCTGACTAACCGGTGCCAAAAGAAATCATTCACCACAGGGAGCTTTGCGCTTGGGTGGCCCGGTGCGAGTTTTACGCCGTTCAAAGTCCCGCTGAGATTTCGGCGGTTCGGTGTCGAACGGAAATGTCTTGGGAAACCAATCCCAGAACCGCTCCGCGCGCTCACTCAGCTTTCCCTCAAACTCTCTCGCCGACTTCGCCTCGAATTCGCAAGGCCCCATGAGCGTTGTCCACGCCTCTCGCGCGCTCTCGAATATCTGCTTTGGCGTGTAGCGAGCGCGCAGCCGGGCGAAACCCAAGTTGTCCAGCATGACGCGTAATTCCTGTGCATGATGAACGCCTCGCCCGCGCCTGACTGGCGGCGCAGGCCGAGCGGGCTTTTCCTTCTCGGCCCACCATTTGTCCAACCCTTGCTTTATGGCCGTGTCATTGAAGCCCGGCCAGTCAATTACAAGCAGCACAACCTCACGGCCTTCGTGATCGAAACAGGAAGCGTCGTGCATGACAAAACCCGGCCGGAGATGCCAACGCCCTTCCTTCTCAGCGCCAGCTAGTGCGCCAAAATCAAATCCATTCCCCGTCTTCACCGCCGGATGTCCCCGGTAGCCTGGCCAGCCAGCATCCGCGCAAAGTTCCTCCAGCAGTTTCCCGTGCTGGTCGGGTTTGAGAAGCTGCCACGCTGGAATCTCCCGCTCGCTGTAACCGAAGCGCGCATTCAGGTTGCGCAGAGCATTGCGTTGGAATGGAAAATTGATTTGTGGAACGAGCGTTGAACAGGCAGCCCACAAACATTTTTGGCGCGCGCCCGATGTATCGAACCCCTTGCCGTCGGGAACAACCCACTGGCCTTCCTCGTTGCGCGTGCCGTGTTGCTCATTCCACGCCCGCGCTTCACGCCAGTAGTCCCGCCAATCCGAAACGTGACGCTCTACGTTGGCGGATTCGCGGGCGAGTTCCCACAGCAGGCAGAAGGGGACTTCCACCGGCGGCAGCTTGGAAAAATCCCAAGCCTCCTTCCGCAGACGTGTGCTGGTTTGGCTGGTTTGCTTTGAGCGTTTGCGCGTCATGTTCAGATGCTCTCCAAGAGGTAGCCCCGGAAGCACTAGGGGATGTGTGCCTTGATGCCCCAGCGATGTGAAACGCAATGGCGATGCAGAGGTTACTTCAGAATCCGAAGGTGAAGCGCCTTTGGGTTTAGTTCGATGGACAACTGCTTGATGCTCGCTGCGTCCGCCGGCGTGATCTTAATTTCGAGCGGGGTCCACGCCCCAGAGAGCAGTGGTTCAGAGATTTCAAATTGATTTGTGCGCTGTGCTTTGTCGTAAGTCGCGATTGCTGCGGTCAGATTAGTTCCGCCGAAGTCCAGCGGCGGCCCCCACCGGGCGACGATTGTGCTGCTTCCGATGCTCGCCGCGTGAGGATTGCCGACTTTGAATCGAACTGAAAACCCATCGAGGTATGGTGTCGCTTCCGTATCCGCGACAAGCAGTCTGCCGACATCCGTTTCCAAGATCGTGTAGCCTTTCGCTGTTGGGTCGAGTTGAGCCACTCGACTGTTGCGCCTCCGCCAACTTTCACTCAACTGCTCGTCCTCAACCTTTGCGATTTTGGCTGCAAGGGAGTTCAAGCTAGAGGTCACGGAGATGGCGAAGTTGTCGAACTGCGCTTTTGTCGCTGCAGGTTGCTCCGGCGGCTGAGTTGGTGGCTGACAGGCAGCTAACACGACTGCACACAAGGTAAGAGCGCGGATTTTCATGGTCGCGAGCGTTGAAGTTGGCGTTTTGATGTGCA
This sequence comes from Akkermansia muciniphila, assembly GCA_945872195.1. Classification (GTDB taxonomy): domain Bacteria; phylum Verrucomicrobiota; class Verrucomicrobiia; order Limisphaerales; family SXTU01; genus SXTU01. The sequence continues at coordinate 6,294 of CAMBZO010000014.1, forward strand.
AGCGAATTTCACCCTGCGGCGAGGGGCAGGCTGACGATGTTCTGCGCGGCGTCGGGCGGATACACGGCGAACCATTCCTTCGCCTCCTCCTCGGTGGCGAGGCCCTTGTAGTGCGCGTGAATCATGGCGGGCGAGTTGCCGGCCTGCTGCGCGGTGTAGTGCTCGTTGCCCTTGTGCAGCGCGTAATGGTAGGTGCAGAAGGCGTGGCGCAGGCCGTTGCGCCGGGAGGGAATGCCGAGGGACTCCCGCAGTTCGACGGACCGCTCCATGTAGCGGTCCACGCTCTGCGACCAGAGCGGGCCGGTGCGCTGGTGCCAGGGGCGGAGCCACTCCGCCAGCGCGGGCACGATCTCGACGAGGCGACGGCTGCGGGTCTTGCTCTTGGCCGAGGTGATGTCCACATGGCCGCGCCGGCGGAACACGTCGTCCCAAGTGAGGCGCAGCGATTCATTCAGGCGCAAACCGGCGAACGCGCAGAGCGCGATGATGGGGCGCAGCTCGTCGTCCGCGTGGTCGAGCAGTTGCCGCAGTTCGGCGGGGCGGTAGTAGTCCGTGTCCTCCGACGTGAGCGGTTCGGGCTTCATGGCAGGGGCGTCGAAGAGCCTGTGCGTCACGGCCAGGTAATCTTTCTTCACTGCCCAGCCGAGGAACATCTTGATGGTGGAGCGGTAGTGGTTCCGGGTCTTGGGCGCGAGTTCTGACAGCGAGCCGAGGAACTGGTCGATGTTGTCCTTGGTCAGGTCGCACACAGCGTAGCCCTTGAAGGTGTCGGTGAACCGGCGAAGGAAGTGGCCGGTCATGTAGGCATACACCTTGGACAACTGCGGGCGCTTGCCGTCGGGGGCCTTGGTCTTGGCAGTGCAAGCGGCAAGGAACTCCTCCGCTGCCACAGACACGTCCGCCCGCTGGACGGTGGCGACGTTCGAGAGAAATCCCTTCACGGCGGCATCGAGCGAGTGTTGCTCGCCGAGCTTGCGCGCGGCATCGAGATATTCGCTGACGGCCTGAAGTGGCGCGATGTCGCGGCCGGTCTTGCGGCGGAATGCGTCGAGCGCGTCGAAGATGGAGAGCGCCTCGCGGGCCTGCTTGGGAGTAAGGCGAGCGGTGTCCGAACCCGTGGCGATTTCCTTAACGACCGCTTCCGCGAACTGGAGCGCGCCCTTGGTGCCACCATAAGTGGCGAAGGACTTCATGAGCCGCCGGCCCTCGACTGGCTGCCAGCACACGCGGTAGCCGCGCCGCCCTTCCGAGCGGTAAATCTTTGCGAGCACCTTGCCGTGGCGCTTCACTTTCTTGGGCCACTTGATCACATCCGCCTCGGTGGATTCAGGGGGAACCTGTGACAAATCTGTGTCCGCAGGCCGTGTTTCTTCGCTTTCCTCTGTGTTTTTGGCTGTCCGACATGGATTCGAACCATGACAAAGGCCTCCAAAGGGCCTTGTGCTACCGTTACACCATCGGACAAACCGCAGTGGAAACCTAGCGAACGGTCGGGGCCGCGCAACGGTTTTTTCTAGATACCACCCGCGGGGACACGCCCTCGAACGAGGACGGCGATGTTCGCTCGACATGCCGCGCTGCTGGGGAAACACTGGGCCCATGAAAGCCATACCACTCCTTCTCGCAGCGTTGGCTGCCTGCGCGCTGCCCGTCGGTCCCACCGCGCTAGCACAGGACGCCGGTGCGAAAGCGGCCGACAAGGCGAAAGCACCGCCATCCGCGCGCTTCGAGCCGGTGGTGCGCGACATTGAGGGCTGGAAGATTCACATCGATCCGGCACTGCTGGAAGGGGAGCACCGCGAGGAAGGGGCGAAAGCGCTCACGATGCTGGCCAACCATTTGCAGCGCATCAAAATCCTCGTGCCCGCCGAGCCGCTGGTGAAGTTGCAGGCTCTCGAAATCTGGATTGAGCACAACCATCCGCTGCTGAAGGCGATGCAATATCACCCCAGCAAGGGCTGGCTTGTCGCCAACGGTCACGACCCGCGCCTGACGCGCAAGGTCCACATCCCACAGGCCCGCGAGCTGGTCTCACGCAGCCAGTTGCTCAAGCATCCGGCCGTCATCCTTCATGAGCTGGCCCACGCCTATCACGACCAGATTCTCAGCTTCGACCACCCGGAAGTTATCGCCGCCTACAACAAGGCGAAGGAGGCCGGCACTTACGAGAGCGTCCTCCTTTACACCGGTAAAAAGGTGAAGCACTACGGTCTGACCAACCACAAGGAATACTTCGCCGAGGGCACGGAAGCGTATTTTTACAGGAACGATTTCTATCCATTTGTCCGCGCTGAGTTGAAAGAGCACGACCCGACGCTCCATGACGTGCTGGTGAAAATCTGGGGCGCGGCAAATTGAACTCGCTCTCGCAACCCTTGATTCCCGCAGCGCGCACTCGACTCTTCCCCGCCGCTCTCCTCTTTGCGCCGCTGCGGTCTGGAGGCTAGCGCACCGCCACGAGGGCGTATCTCCTTCAAACGATTCGCCGCTTCACAACGTCGAATTGCGCAATGTCAGCTTGGCTGAACCCAACTCGGATGACGCGCATCCTCTTGATTGTGGTGGGTGCGGTGCTAGTCGCGATGGCGGCTACGTGTCTGGAAACTGGCTTGCCTTTTTCCGCCCCGCCGAAATGATGCGCCTCATGCTGAAGCATTTCCTCTCCCCCAAGTTCATTGTCCCCGCGCTCGTTGTCGGTGCAGCCGTCGCGCTGACTGCTGCTGACGCGGTGAAGAAGAGCCTCGGCTACGAGGCCACTTCCCCGCTCATCCCCGGCACCAAGTGGCACGTCCATGACGGCACCCGTCCGGTGCCGCCGGTCGTCACGCCAGCCGCGACCTTCAGTCACCTCGCGCCGCCGCCGTCGGACGCCACGGTCCTCTTCGATGGCAAGGACTTGTCCAAATGGAAGAGCGGCAAGGGCGACGCGGGCTGGAAGATCGAAGGCGGCTACATGGAAGTCGCGCCCAAGTCCGGCAGCATCCAGACCAAGGACTCGTTCGCCGATTTCCAGTTGCACCTGGAGTTTGCCACGCCTGCGAAGGTGGACGGCAACAGCCAGGGCCGTGGCAACAGCGGCGTGCTCTTCAATGGCGTCTACGAAGTGCAGGTCCTTGACTCCTACGAGAACCCGACCTACCCCGACGGCCAGTGCGCCGCGCTCTACGGCCAGTCGCCGCCGCTGGCCAACGCCAGCAAGAAACCCGGCGAGTGGCAGAGCTACGACATCATCTGGGAATCCCCGCGCTGGGATGCCGACGGCAAGATCGCCAAGAAGGCGGCCGTGACGGTCATTCACAACGGCGTCGTCGTGCACCATCGCAAGGAATACCTGGGCAACACGCCGCACCAAAACAACGGCAACTACAACAAGCCGCACGCGCCCGAGGTCTTCATCCAGTTGCAGGACCACAACAACCCGATGCGCTTCCGTAACATCTGGCTGCGCAGCCTGCGCCAATACGACCAGCCCTGATCCCGGTGGATCGCGGACACTCCGCTCATGCGACCGTTTCAGATCATCTTCACACCCACCGGGGCTGCCGAGCTGTCCAAGATGCCCAAGGAGCTGCAGCTCCAGATTCTTGGCGAGTTTCGCGGACTGCCGCAGGAAGTCATCAGCACGGAGTTGGAGCGGTTCGGCAAGCTGGAGCGCGATGGCCATGTGCTGCACCGCTTCCGCGTGGGCGACTACCGGATTTACTTCGAGCGCCACGAGCTGGGAGTGCTCGTGCAACGCATCCTGAGCCGGAACTCGCTGAAGGATTTTCTCTTCCGCTCCAGCCTGCCCCTCGGCGAGGACGAGGCGTTGCAGGACAACCCGAAGTTCTGGGAACTGATGGGCGCGGCGAAGGGGAAAACCAGTGTTCAGTGAACTCGGGCGGCGGGAAGTCCGTGTCCGAACATGGAATACTCCCCCTTCACACCTTCGGCAGGTTCAAGAGGGGAAGCCGCAGCTGGACACGGATTAAACCGGCAAGATCAGGGCGAGGGAGTTTCTTATCCGGGCGGGCTACGAGCGGGGACGATGATCCCCGTTGATGCGAGAGAAGGCTGCCGCCCAGTGCCTATCGGACATTCGCCACATACCAGTCCAGCGCGAGTTCGAGGCCCTGCGACATCGTGTGCGATGGATCGTAGCCGAGGAGGCTGCGGGCTTTGTCCACGTTCGCCAGCGAGTGGCGCACATCGCCGACTCGGAAGTCGCCGTAGGTGGGCTTCTGCTCGGGCAGCGACGGATTGCGCCGATGCAGGCCATTGTGGATGGCGCGGTAGAGGTCGTTGAGCGTGGTGCGGTCGCCGACGGCGACGTTGTAGACTTGGTTGAGCGCGTCAGCGCGGGTCGTGGTTGCGGCGAGCAGGTTCGCCTGAACGACGTTGGCGATATAGCAGAAGTCCCGGCTGGTCTCGCCGTCGCCCAGAATGGTCACCGGCTCGCGTTTCAAAATCGCCGCGACCCATTTCGGGATTACCGCCGCATACGCGCCGTTGGGGTCTTGGCGCGGGCCGAAGACGTTGAAGTAGCGCAGGCCGATGGTCTGGAAGCCGTAGGTGCGCGCGAAGACGTCGGCGTAAATCTCGTTGAACTTCTTGGTCGCGGCGTAGGGGGAGAGGACGTTGCCCACCTTGTCCTCGACTTTCGGCAGGTCCGGATCGTCGCCATAAACGGCGCTGCTGGAGGCGTAGACCAGTCGCTTCACCTGCGCGTCGCGCGCGGCGAGCAGGAGATTTAGGAAGCCGCTGACGTTGCTGTCGTGGCTGGCCACGGGATCGGCCACCGAGCGCGGCACGGAGCCGAGTGCGGCCTGATGCAAAACGTAGTCCGCGCCGGCGCACGCGCGGCGGCAGGTGTCGAGCTGCGTGATGTCACCCTCGATGAAAGTGCAGCGTGCCCACTGGGTAGCGGAGACGAGGTCGCGGACCTGCTCGAGGTTTTGGCGGTGACCGGTGGCGAAGTTGTCGAGCGCGACGACTGCTTGGTCGAGCCGGAGGAGGGTCTCGACGAGGTGGGAGCCAATGAAGCCAGCGGCACCGGTGATGAGCCAGCGGCGCGGCGCGGCGGGCAGTGCGACTTGGATCTCGGGGTAGGTAGTCATTTGGCCTCGTTCACGCCTTCCACACCTTCCCCGCCTTGACCTTGACGTCGGCCATGGCGTTGCGCGTGTCCACGATGATTTGCGCCCAATCGGCGAGTTCCTGGTTGTTGGCCTTCTTGTGGTTGGTGCAAATGACCACGGCGTCGTAGCTGCTGATGGACCTCTGGGTCCACGGGACGGACTTCACGCCAGCCCAGTGGCCGTGCTCGCGGCTGGGGCGGATGACGGGGACGTGCGGGTCGAAGTAAGCCAGCTTCGCGCCGCGCTCCTTGAAGAGGTCGAGGAGCGTGTAGCTGGGGGACTCGCGGTCGTCGTCCACGTTGGCTTTGTAGGCCAGGCCCATGATGAGAATCTTGCTGCCGTTGATGGATTTCTTCTTCGCGTTGAGCGCCTCCTGCGTGCGATGCACGACATACATCGGCATGGCGGTGTTCACCTCGCCGGCCAGCTCGATGAACTTGGTGTTCTGCCCATACTCGCGCGCCTTCCACGTGAGGTAGAACGGGTCAATCGGGATGCAATGCCCGCCGAGACCGGGGCCGGGGTAGAAGGCCATGTAGCCGAAGGGCTTCGTCTTCGCGGCGTTGATGACCTCCCACACGTCAATGCCCATCGCGGCGTAAACCTGCTTCAGCTCGTTCACCAGCGCGATGTTCACGCCACGGAAGATGTTTTCCAAAAGCTTCGTCGCCTCCGCCGCACGGCAGGAACTGACGGGGACGATGGTCTTGATGGCCTTGCTGTAAACCTCGATGGCGCGCTTCAAGCACGCCGGCGTGAATCCGCCGACGACTTTCGGGATCTGCGCGACGATGCTGTTCGGGTTGCCGGGGTCTTCGCGCTCGGGGGAGAAGGCGAGGTTGAAGTCCACACCGGCCTTCAAGCCGCTGCGCTCCAGCACGGCCCGCAGGTCTTCGTCCGTCGTGCCAGGATAGGTCGTGGATTCGAGCACCACGAGCAGGCCCTTGTGGACGTGCGGTAGGATGGCCTCGCCGGACTTGATGATGTAGCTGATGTCCGGCTCGCGGTTTTTGTTGAGCGGCGTCGGGACACAGATAATCACGGCGTCGAGCTTCTTGATGGCAGAGAAGTCCGCCGTCGCGCGGAAGCGACCGGCGTTGACTTGTTCCGCAATCGCGGCCGCCGGGATGTGTTCGATGTAGCTCTTCCCCGCTGTGAGCGCGCTGATCTTCCTTTCATCCACGTCGAGGCCGGTGACATCCACGCCGGAGCGTGCGAATTGGAGCGAGAGAGGGAGGCCGACGTAGCCGAGGCCGATGATGCCGATTTTCATGTGATGGTTCGACAGCTAGGCCACCAGACCGGGTGTTTGCCCCGCCGAGAGCGGTGTCCGTCTTGCAACCCTGCGCGGGCGTTTGTATCTGCCGAGCAAGATGATGGAAAGCAAAACCTGCCCCTGAAATCTTTTCGCGTGCAAACTGTCTGCCCTCCGGCTAAATACCCGCCGTCAACAGCATATAAATTATGAAAAGATTTACCATCGCACTCAGTCTCTGCACGGGCCTCGCGCTCGCGTTCACCGCCGCCGCCGCCGCCAAGAAGGAACTCCCCCCGGCCGCCAAGAAGGCCGGCCTGACGTTTGACAAGGACATCAAGCCCATCTTCGAGAAGAACTGCTTCGAATGCCACGGCGACAAGAAGCAGAAAGGCAAGCTCCGTCTCGACACCCTCGCCTTCGCTACCAAGGGCGGCGAGAACGGCAAGGCCTTCGTCGCCGGCAAGAGCGCCGACAGCGCGCTCGTCAAGTCCGTCGCCCGCCTCGTGGAAGACGACGCCATGCCGCCCGAGGGCAAGGGCAAGCCGCTGACCGCCGAGCAGATCGGCCTTATCCGCGCGTGGATTGACCAGGGCGCGAAGTAAGCACGGTCTCACAATTCCCCTTCACCAACTCCGGTCCGCCAAGCGGGCTGGAGTTTTTTTGTGCCGCCGACTTGACAGTCGCCGCTCCTGTTCTGAGTTGCAGAACCGACGGCGGCTTCAAATCACAAGCCCGACCCCCTCAGAGCAGACCCGCGGCGCGCACCGCCGCGATGGTTTGCTCCGGGGTCTGGTGATGCACCGCGCGCCAGCCGCGTGCCGCCCCCGCCTCTACGTTCTCTAACCGATCGTCAATGTAGAGCAACTCGGCACCGCACCGGCCTGTGCGGCGCTCGACGACTTCGTAGATGCGCGCGTCGGGCTTCATCGCGCCCGCCTCGTGCGAGTAGATGTAGTCCGTGAAGCCGGCGAAGAAAGGGAAGTTCGCGCGGATGTGGCGGATGGCGAGGTCGTTGGTGTTCGAGAAGATAAACGTCGGCACGCCGCGCGCGCGGAGCTGACCGTGCAGCTCAATCATCGGCGCGATGGGCTCGAAGATGTCGCCGAAGATGTCCGCGAACTCCTCGAGCGCTCCCGTGTAGTCCGTGAGCGATGACACCTCGCGGAAGAACTCGTCGTTGGTCATCTGCCCGCTCTCGAAGCGGAACAGCAGCGGCGACTGGTCCAGCAAGCCGCGAATCTTCTCCGCATCCCGTCCGCTGTGCGCCGCCAGCCGCCGCGCCACAATGCCGTAGTCGAATTCCAGCAGCACTTTTCCGAGGTCGAAGACGACGGCGGTGGGAGTAGGCGTGGGTGAGGTGGTCATGTGGAAAAAGTGTTCAGTAGAACACCGCTCACTAAATACTAGTTCGTCCTTCCAACGCCCGGCTCAAGGTCAGTTCATCCGCAAACTCCAGTCCGCTGCCCGCCGGCAATCCGTGCGCGAGGCGGCTCACCTTCACTCCGCGAGGCGCGAGGCGCTTGGCGAGGTAGTGGCCAGTCGCGTCGCCTTCCACATCCGTGCCGAGCGCGAGGATGATTTCCTGCACCGGCTCGGTGCTGAGCCGCGTTTCCAGATCGGCGATGCGCAAGTCCTCCGGCCCGACGCCGTTGAGCGGCGAAATCTTCCCGCCCAGCACATGGAAGCGGCCTTGGAACGCGCCGGACTTCTCGATGCTGAAAATGTCCGTGGGCCGCTCGACCACGCAGATGAGGGAGGCATCGCGCCGTGGGTCATCACACAACGTGCACGGCTGCCGCTCGGTCAACGCGCCGCACACGCGGCACAGTGAGATGCGCTCGCGGGCCGCGAGGATGGCGTCCGCCAACATTCGCACCGCGCCGGCGTCGTTCTGCACGAGGTGCAACGCCAGCCGTTCCGCCGAGCGGGGGCCGATGCCGGGCAGCCGAGAGAGCGCGGCCGTGAGGGCGATGATGGGTTCAGGCAGGGAGGCCATAAGGGTGGTAAAAGTGGAGCGCGGACGCCCACGTCCGCAGCCGGTGATGCGGACGTGGGCGGCCGCGCTCGAGTAGCTACATCATCCCCGGCAGGTTGAAGCCCTGCGTGACCTTGCCCATCTCGGCATCGGAGATTTTCTTCGCTTGGGCGAGTGCGTTGTTCGCGGCGGCGAGGACCATGTCCTCCAAGAGCGACACATCGGCGGGGTTCACCGCTGCCGGGTCAATCTTGATACTCGCGAGAGAGCCGTCGCACTTAGCGGTGACTTTCACCGCGCCGCCGCCGCTGGTGGCCTCGACGGTCTGGTCCGCCATTTCACTTTGGACGCGCTCGATTTTCTCCTGCATCCGCGTCGCCTGCTTCATCAGTTTTCCAATGCTCGACATAGTGCGCGGAGGCTTGCAGGTCGTGGGGCGGAGTGCAATCGCCCGCGCTACCGGAGCTTCTGGTCCGGCAGCGCCTTCTTGATGCCCTCGTCCAGCGGCATCGTGTCGGTCGTCGGGGTGAGGCCGGTCTGTTTCAACTGTTTGGCTAGCTCGGCTTGCAGCTCCTTCACCACACCGGCGTATTTCGGGTTGGCAATCAGGTTGTGCCGTTCGTCGGCATCGAACTCCACGTTGTAAAGCTCGGCCATGTGGCGGTCGGGCGAGCCATCGCCGTGCGGGTAGTGAATGTATTTCCAGTTGTCCGTGCGGACGCCGCGCACGTTGGGCGTGTAGGGGAACTGCTTCTCGTAGTTGTAATGGTAGAGCCACGACTTGCGCCAAGCGGGGTCGCCCTTCTGCACGAGCTTCACCCAGGACTTGCCGTGGAGGTTCGGGAGCGGCGCGGCTCCGCAGAGTTCGAGGAGGCTCGGGGCCATGTCCACGGTGAGGACTTGCTGCTCGACGACCTTGGGTTTGTCCGCCGGCGTGAGGCCGGGGAAGCGCACGAGCAGCGGGATGCGGATGCTGGCTTCGTGCATGGTGCGCTTGTCCACCATGCCGTGCTCGCCGTTGAGCAGGCCGTTGTCGCCCATGTGGACGATAATGGTGTTGTCCAGCTCGCCGCGCGCCTTGAGCAGTTCATAGAAGCGGCCCACGGAGTCGTCCACGCTGCGGATGGTGCCCCAGTAGGCGCGCGTCATGGCGGCGAAGTCCTTCACCGCCTCGGGGCGGCTATCGGGGAAAACTTTCCGCCACTCGAAGAGCGGGCCGTAGATGCCGTGCCACGTGCTGATGCGGTCTTGGAGCCAGAGCGGTTTGTCCGCGAGGCGGAAGGCGGACTCGGGATACGGAATCCAGACGTTGTCGAAGCTGTTCGAGTATTTCGGCTCCGGGAAATAGAAGCTGTGCGGGGCCTTGTGGCCGACCAT